>DASWTR010000410.1:0-2568 GCA_036402035.1 Sphingomicrobium sp. | reverse complement strand
TGCGCGCTGGAACCAGATGAGCTTCGGCCCGCTTAGGTACCGGACGAACCTGAACGCCGAAGGGCTCAAGCTTCGCTGGGCGGGCCTCTATCTCGGCACGGCAGCGATCCTGGGCGTTTTGTTTGCGATCGGCTCCTACCTGTTCGTCGCGTCGGCGGTTGCGGGTGAGGTCGATACCCCGGGATTCCAGGCGATCATCGTCACATTCTTCCTGCTGTTCTACGTCGCGATTCCGCTGCTGATCCTGAACTGGTACGCCAAATATTACCGCAAGGCAGCCGATGCGCTGTCGATCGGCGAGCTCGAGTTCGGGTTCGACGCCAGCACGTGGGACTGGCTGAAACTGTTCGTCGGCAACATCGCCCTGGCGGTCGTGACGCTGGGCTTCGGCATCGCCTATTGGGGCTATCGCAACTGGGCTTTCATGGTGCGGCACATGCATGTTTACGGCAGCGTCGACGCCAGCGCGTTGACGCAATCGACCACCCATGCCCCGGGCGAGGCCGAAGGCCTGGCCGACGCGTTCGACATCGGAGCGATCTGACCCGCAAATGACGCGTGCCATTTTTTACGACGGAGTCACGGCCGACCGGCACGAGGTCGAGCTCGGCTCGACCGACGACGCGTTGCGGCTGACGACGGCGGCGGAAAGCTTCGAAATCCCTTGGACCGAGCTCGGCGTCGGCGATGAGGATCGGCAGTTGCTGGTGCTCAACCGCACCGGTTGCCCTGGCTGGCGGCTGATCCTCGATCAGCCGGTCGATCCGAATTTGCGCGCCAGGCTGCCCGCCGCAGGGCGGTACGGCAGCTGGGTCGACCGCGTCGGTCTGTTCCGCGCCAGCGCTTTGTTCGCCGGAGTTGCCGCCGCCGTGCTGCTGGTCGGCTATTCGGCGCCCGCCTGGCTGGCGCCGCTGGTGCCGGAGAGTTGGGAACGCAACCTCGGCACGGCGATCGTCGGCGATTTCGGCGACAATGCCTGCCGCGACCCTGCCGCCAGCCAGGCTCTGGCCAGGCTCGCCGCCCGGCTCGACCCAGGGAGGCCGGGCAGCGCGGCCGCACCGATGACGCTGATCGACTTCGACATCTTCAACGCCGCCGCCCTGCCGGGCGGGCAGATCGTGATCTTCGATGGGGCCTTGCGCGAAACCGACAATCCCGATGCCATGGCCGGCATCCTGGCCCATGAGATCGCCCATGTCCGCCGCCGGCATGTCACTCAGGCGCTGATCCGCGAGCTCGGGATCGGCGCCCTGATCCGCCTGTTCGCCGGCGACATTGGCGCCAACGCCAGCCAGCTGGTGTCGCTGAGCTACACAAGATCGAACGAATATGAGGCCGATGGGGACGCAATTGCCGCGCTCAATCACGCCGGCATCGATCCGCGCCCGACGGGGGGACTATTCCGCAAGCTGGGCCAGGAAGAAGGCCGCGCATTCGCCGCGACCGAATTCCTCGACAGCCATCCCAACAGCGGCGACCGGGGCAAGCGCTTCGAGGCCGGCTATCGCCAGGGCGCGCGCTATTCGCCCTCGCTAAGTGCAGCCGAGTATCGCGCCATCCGCACCGCCTGCCCGGCCAAGCGCGACGCGGAGCGAGATCGCGAGAAAGCGGACAAGGCCGAATAGAATCCTTGTCGACCGGCAGCCTTTTGTCCAAGGACGCCGCCCATGCAATTTCCCGAAATCTCTCCGCCGCCGCTCGCCTATTTCGATCCGGGTGACGGCCGCCGCCTCGCCTATCGCCAGCGCGAGGCCAAAGCCGGCGGGCCGACCATCCTGTTCCTGCCCGGCTATGCGTCCGACATGGAAGGCGCCAAGGCCGAGGCGATCGATGCCTTCTGCGGAGCGCGCGGAATGGGCTGCCTGCGGTTTGACTATTCCGGCACCGGCTCCAGCGGCGGCCAATTCTCCGACGGCACGCTGACCCGCTGGCTGGAGGAGGTGCTGGCGGCGATCGACCTGCTGACTGAAGGACCGATCATCCTGGCCGGCTCGTCGATGGGCGGCTGGCTGGCGCTCCATGCGGCGCTGCAACGCCAGGACCGGGTCAAGGCGCTGCTCGGCATTGCTGCCGCGCCCGACTTCACCAACTGGGGCTATTCCGGCGAGGAGAAGGAGGCGCTGGTTCGCGACGGCAAGGTGGAACAGCCCAACCCCTATGGGCCGGAGCCGTCGGTTACCTGGCGCGGCTTCTGGGAATCAGGACAGACCAATCTTCTGCTGTACAACCCGATCGACCTCATCATCCCGATCCGGCTGGTTCATGGCGAGCAGGATCAGGACGTCCCGGTCGGCGTCCCGATCAAGCTGATGAGCGACCTGCGTTCATCCGACGTGCAGCTTCGCCTGATCAAGGGTGCCGGGCATCGCCTGAGCGAACCGCACGAGATCCACGCGATCCTGGTCGAGCTGCTCGGGCTCGTGGAGCGAATCGCATGACCCTGATCTTCGCCGCCCTGCTGGCGGCCGCCGGCCAGGCCGAAGCCAAGTCGGCCCTGCCCTACCCCAAGACCAGCCTGATCCACTGCGCGGTGGCCGACACGGTCGACAGCCTGACCTGCCGAGCGGT
>DASWTR010000409.1:0-2273 GCA_036402035.1 Sphingomicrobium sp. | reverse complement strand
CAAGGAAGCTCAGCGACTGCTCACGGTCCAGCCTCAGCTTGACCGAATCGAAGCTCAGCATCCGGTTGACCGAGAAATGCTGCCCAACCTCGCGCAGGAAGGGGATATATTCGAGGGCATCGAGCCACTCGGCATTGTCGAGCATCACGGCATCGGTCGGCCCGTCGCCGAAGGTCAGGAAATGCTCGAACACGCGCTTGATCGAGGCGATGTTGCCCGCGATCCGCTCCTCGGTCATCAGGCTGCGCGCTTCGTCCTTGAAACTTGGGTCGCCGATCTTGCCGGTCCCGCCGCCCATCAACACGATCGGCTTGTGCCCGGCCTGCTGCAGCCGGCGCAGCAGCATGATCTGAACCAGGCTGCCAACATGCAGCGACGGCGCAGTGGGGTCGAAGCCGATATAGCCCGGAATCACCTGAGCGGAGGCCAGCTTGTCCAGGCCCTCCGGATCGGTGACCTGATGGATGTAACCACGCTCGTCGAGCAGGCGGAGGAGGGAAGACTGAAATTCGCTCATCGAAAGTCCGCTTAACGGCTGCCCCGCCGGTTGCAACAGGCGGCAGGCCAAGCAATAGCTGGCCGGTGCCCAGCTTGGTTCGTCATCCCGATACGCCGCCCGGCGCGATCCAACTGGTTGAGGCTGAACTGACACGCATTGAGCGCGGTGCCACCGCTACGTTTCGCGCAATTGGGAACGTCACGCGATTAATCGTCCCGCCGCCCGAACCCCCGATCCGCAAAGCGGGCCTGTGGCAAACCACCTGTTTCGAGCTGTTCGTCGCCAGCCAAGGCGAGGCTTATCGTGAGTTCAACTTTTCCCCGTCCGGCGCCTGGGCGGCTTATGCATTCGACGGCCATAGGAGCGGAATGCGCGACGCACCGGCCGAAGTGATCGTCGAAACATCTTTGAATAGCAAAGGTATAACACTCGTTGCTACGATTATGGCTGAATTCGACCAAGCTGCTCGAGTTGGCTTGACGGCGGTTATTGAAGAGGCCGATGGGGCAATCCGCTATTGGGCGACGGCTTTCGCACCGGGCGAACCTGACTTCCATGCCGCCGCGGTGCGGTCACTGCTGTTCGATGGAGTAAGTGCCGAATGATGCTTGGTGTTGAAAGACTGCTGGCCGACCCCGCGCTGCGGGCGCCGTTGGAGGGCAAGCGGGTAGGGCTGGTCGCGCACCCAGCCTCCGTCACCCGCGATTTGACGCACAGCCTCGACGCCCTCGCTGGGGCCGGCCTGCGCCTCACCGCCGCTTTCGGGCCGCAGCATGGCCTGCGCGGCGACAAGCAGGACAATATGATCGAGAGCCCGGATTTCATCGATCCTGAGCATGAAATCCCGGTGTTCAGCCTCTATGGCGACGTCCGCCGCCCGACCGGCCAATCGATGTCGACCTTCGACACCGTCCTCATCGACCTGCAGGATCTCGGCTGCCGCATCTACACCTTCATCACGACACTTCTCTACATGCTGGAGGCCGCGGCCGAGCATAAGAAGAGCGTGTGGGTGCTCGACCGCCCCAATCCAGCCGGCCGCCCGATCGAGGGCCTGACGCTGCGCCCGGGCTGGGAAAGTTTCGTCGGCGCGGGGCCAATCCCGATGCGGCACGGCCTGACGCTCGGCGAACTCGGCAAATGGTTCGTCGGCCATTTCAAGCTCGACGTGGATTATCAGGTGATCGAGATGGAGGGCTATCAGCCCGACGAAGGTCCCGGCTTCGGCTGGCCGGCCGACCGCATCTGGGTCAACCCCTCGCCAAACGCCGCCAATCTCAACATGGCACGCTGCTACGCCGGCACGGTGATGCTGGAAGGCGCCACGCTGAGCGAGGGCAGGGGCACCACCCGCCCGCTCGAGCTGTTCGGGGCGCCGGACATCGAGGCCCGGGCCGTGATCCGCATCATGCGCGACATGGCGCCGCAATGGCTCGAAGGCTGCACCTTACGCGACATCTGGTTCGAGCCGACCTTCCACAAGCATGTCCACCAGCTATGCAGCGGCGTGCATATCCATGCCGAGGGGGATGCCTACGACCATCAGGCGTTCAAGCCCTGGCGGTTGCAGGCGCTGGCCTTCAAGGCGATCCGCAAGCTGTTCCCCGAATACCCGCTGTGGCGAGGCAAGGACTTCGCCTATGAATATACCGAGGACAGGCTGGCGATCGACGTCATCAACGGCTCCCCATTGCTGCGCGAATGGGTCGACGACGACAATGCCCAGCCGGGCGACCTCGACGCGATCACCCTTCCTGATGAGCAGGCCTGGGCT
>DASWTR010000408.1:0-3314 GCA_036402035.1 Sphingomicrobium sp. | reverse complement strand
CATCAGCGACGCCGTCGCCAAGCAAGACCTGGTGGTGTTCGACCGGGAAGGCGTTCGCAAGACCAAGCGCGGCCTGTTCGGATTTTCCATCCCCAACCTCGGCGTGTTCGACGACGACGATCAGGTTGAGATCAAGCAGGTCGAGGGGGCCATTGCCGGCTACAGCTACAACGCCGATGGCCGTTACATCTTCCGCCTGGCCGACGGGACCCGCTGGTCGCAGATGGATGACAAGGTCATCGCCGTGCCGCCGCGCAATGGCGAAAAGGTGGTGGTGAGGCGCGGCGCGCTGGGCAGCTACATACTGGCCATCGACAAGCGGCCAGGGGTCAAGGTCAGGCGCGTCCAGTAGGTCGGTAGATCACACCTTTCCCGCGCGACGCTCCGCTTCCAGGCTGGTGGCCGCATCGACATAGGCTTCCTGGCGATCGACCGACCAGTAACGCAGCTCATCCAGCGGAATGACCGCCCCGGTGATCGCGCAGCGGACATGGTCGCCGGCCGACAGCAGGCGGAACGTGCCATCCAGATAGTGGATCTTGGCTTCACGCTGGCCGCTGCCCATCAACATCTTCAGTCCTCGTCGCCGAACAGATCGGCCTGCCCTGGCAGATAGGGATCGCGCGCCTTCCGCTCAACCCGTTTGGCCGGGCGAAACGCAACCGGCGCCGGGCCGTCGCCAATATGCGCGGCGACCCGTCCATCGGCAAAGTGGAGGTCGACCTGCGCCGCAGCCCGCGCGTCGGCGGCATGGATGATCGTCTTGCCGGCTCGGTCGGTTACGCGCACGAAGCCGCGTTGCAACGGTTTTTCCGGATGGGCCAGATCGGCCAGGCGCCACAGCGAGGCCAGCTTTTCCTGCGCACGGGCTACCCGTTCGCTTAGCAGCCGCGCCTGCAATCTCGGCGCCACGGCGGCCAGATCGGCGCGGGCGTGGGCGGTGCGCTGCATCAGGGCGCGCGGCAGCCGGTCGCCCGCATCGTCGAGCCGCTGGCCGAACGGCGCGAACAGGTTCGACGCCTCCGGCCAGCGGTGCGCGATCTGCTCAAGCCGTTCCGTTGCCCGCGAGGCGGTGCGGGTGACGCAAGCCGACATGCGATGGTCCAGCTCGGCCAGCCAGGCCGCGAGCTCCGCCCTTACAGGCACGGCCATTTCGGCGGCCGCGGTCGGGGTTGGCGCTCGCCGGTCGGCGGCATGGTCGATCAGGGTGGTATCAGTCTCATGGCCCACCGCGGAGATCAGCGGAATCGGCGAGGCCGCGGCCGCGCGCACCACTTCCTCCTCGTTGAACGCCCACAAATCCTCGATCGACCCGCCGCCGCGCGCGACGATCAACAGGTCAGGCCTCGGATTGAAGCTGGCGAAGCCGCGAATGGCAGCGGCCACCTTCTCCGCCGCCCCTTCCCCCTGCACTGGCACCGGCCAGACGATGACCTGGGTCGGGCACCGATCCTCGAGCCGATGAAGTATGTCGCGGATGACCGCGCCGGTGGGCGACGTCACCACGCCTATGACGCGCGGCAGGTACGGCAGTTTGCGCTTCTTCGCCTCGTCGAACAGCCCTTCTGCGGCGAGCGCCCGACGGCGCTTGTCGAGCAGCGCCATCAGCGCGCCCTCGCCGGCCAGCTCCATCCGGTTGACGACGATCTGATATTTGGAACGTCCCGGATAGGTGGTGAGCTTGCCGGTGGCGATGACCTCGGCCCCGTCCTCGGGTCGGAACGCCAGCGCGCCAGCCTGACCCTTCCAGATCACCGCGTCGATGCACGCGGCCTCGTCCTTCAGCGTGAAGTAGCAGTGGCCGGAGGCATGCCGCTTCCAGCCCGAAATCTCGCCGCGCACCCGGACCAGGCCGAAGGCGGATTCGATCGTCCGCTTCAGCGCTCCCGACAGTTCGCTGACCGACAGCGCCGGCGCGTTGTCGCCGCTCGCCTGCTCGGCTAGGAGGCGGTTGTCGTCGAGGTCGTCGGGGAGAGGCATGAACATCCTGCTGCTGGGTTCGGGCGGGCGCGAGGATGCGCTGGCATGGCGGCTGAAGCAATCGCCAAGCTGCGATGTGCTGATCGCCGCACCGGGCAATCCCGGCATCGCGCGCTGGGCCGAATGCGTAGCGATCGACCCATGCGATCCGGAGGCGGTGGTGAAGCTGGCGAAGGAGCGCGCGATCGACCTGCTGGTGGTCGGGCCCGAAGCGCCGCTGGTGGCCGGAGTCGCTGACGCCGCTCGCGCGGCCGGCATCGCCACCTTCGGTCCGAGCGCCGCTGCCGCCCAGCTCGAGGGCTCCAAGGGCTTCACCAAGGACCTGTGCGCCCGCGCCGGAATACCTACTGCCGCCTATGTGCGGGTCGATTTGGAAACCGCTGCTCTGTCCGCTCTGGACCGCTTCTCGATCCCGGTGGTGATCAAGGCGGACGGACTTGCCGCCGGCAAGGGCGTCACCGTCGCCATGAACCGCGACGAGGCGGAGACCGCGATCCGCGCTGCTGGCGACGGGCCGATGGTGATTGAGGAATTCCTCGAAGGCGAGGAAGCCAGCCTGTTCGCGCTGGTCGACGGAGCGCGGGCGATCGCTCTCGCCTCCGCCCAGGATCACAAACGGGTCGGCGAAGGCGACACTGGCCCCAACACGGGCGGTATGGGCGCCTATTCACCCGCGCCGGTCCTGACTCCGGCGCTGGAAGCGCGGGCGATGCGCGAAATCGTCGAACCGACCGCACGAGCCATGGCCGAAGCTGGAACGCCGTTCAACGGAGTGCTTTATGCGGGCCTGATGTTGACCGCCGAGGGGCCGAAGTTGATTGAATATAACGTCCGGTTCGGCGACCCGGAGTGCGAGGCGATCATGCCGCGCATCGAAGGAGATTTCGCCGCTCTGCTCCAGGCAGTGGCAACCGGTGCCGGATTCTCAGCGCCTCCGCTTTCGAGCGACACCACCATGACGGTGGTCGTCGCGGCCAACGGCTATCCCGGGACACCGGCGAAGGGCGGCGCGATCCATGGCATCGAAGCCGCCTCCGACGTGCCCGGCACGATCATCTTCCAGGCAGGAACCGTTGCCGACGGTGGACGGCTGGTGGCCAGCGGAGGACGGGTTCTGGCGGTCACGTCCCGCGGCCGATCGCTCGGCGAAGCGCGCGAACGGGCCTATGAGGCGGTCGACGCCATCGATTTCCCCGACGGCTTCCATCGGCGCGACATCGGCTGGCGCGAACTGGAGCGTGCGTCATGAGTCGGCGGACCATATTTCTCGTCGGTCTGGTGGTCGTCATCGGGTTCGCCGCCCTTTGGCATGGCCCGCTCGGTGCCGGTGAGCG
>DASWTR010000407.1:0-2027 GCA_036402035.1 Sphingomicrobium sp. | reverse complement strand
CAGGCGGGTCATCCCCATCTTCTTTGCGATCACGCCAGTGCGCATGATCCACACTCCTACAGAGGCCCCGTCCCGCTTTTCGCGATCGGGGGCGTGCGGCCCGTGAAAATATGCATCGCCCCGCTTGGGCCATTCCTGCGAGAGTGCAGGATGCGGGGGACGCAGACCAGGATGCCCTGAAGCTTCCTGCGGTATCCCTTGATCCGTTGCGTCGCCGTGAGGCGCCGCTTCGATCCTTGAAGCAGGATCGTGCGACCGAATCTTGGTCGCGGTGCCAGCCCCTTAGGCCAGCTTGATCTCTACGTCTACACCCGCGGCGAGATCGAGCTTCATTAGAGCGTCGACCGTCTGCGGCGTCGGCTGGACGATGTCCAGGAGACGCTTGTAGGTGCGGACCTCGAACTGCTCGCGCGACTTCTTGTCGATGTGCGGCGAGCGGTTGACGGTGAACTTCTCGATGCGCGTCGGCAGCGGAATGGGACCGCGAATGAGTGCACCCGTGCGCCGAGCGGTGTCGGCGATGTCCCCAGTAGCCTGATCGAGCACGCGATGGTCGAAGGCTTTAAGGCGAATCCGGATGTTCTGCGTTTCCATGTCCACTTACCGATGCGAAAGAGCCTGAGCGCCGCCCTCTTACGAGGACATTGCCCTTACATAAAAAGCCAAGCGCGACACTGGCCGTTCGGCCGACGCCGCGCTTGAGCGAAACTGGTTGCGGGCCGCCTATCCCCTAAGCGAAGAATCGCGCGGCCCGCGCCCTATATTACTTCGTGATGTTGCCGACAACCCCCGCGCCGACGGTCCGGCCGCCTTCGCGGATCGCGAAGCGCAGGCCCTGGTCCATGGCGATCGGAGCGATCAGCTTCACGCCGATCGACACATTGTCGCCCGGCATGACCATCTCGGTGCCTTCCGGCAGCTGCACTTCGCCCGTCACGTCGGTCGTGCGGAAGTAGAACTGCGGACGATAGTTGGCGAAGAACGGCGTGTGACGGCCGCCCTCGTCCTTCGACAGGACGTAGACCTCAGCCTGGAAGTCGGTGTGCGGGGTGATCGAGCCCGGCTTGGCCAGAACCTGGCCGCGCTCGACGTCCTCACGGCCAACGCCGCGCAGCAGCGCGCCGATGTTGTCGCCAGCCTGGCCCTGATCGAGCAGCTTGCGGAACATTTCGACGCCGGTAACGACGGTCTTCTGGGTGTCGCGGATGCCGACGATCTCGACTTCCTCACCAACCTTGACGATGCCGGTCTCGACGCGGCCGGTGACGACCGTGCCGCGGCCCGAGATCGAAAACACGTCTTCGATCGGCATCAGGAACGGCTTGTCGAGCGGACGCTCCGGCTGCGGGATCCACTCGTCAACGGCGGCCATCAGCTTGAGGATCGCTTGCTTGCCGATCTCGTCGTTCGAATCCTCGAGGGCGGCCAGGGCCGAACCCGCGATGATCGGAATATTGTCGCCGTCGAACTCGCGCTTGGAAAGCTCCTCGCGGATTTCCAGCTCGACCAGCTCGAGCAGCTCGGGATCGTCGACCTGGTCGACCTTGTTGAGGAACACGACCATGGTCGGAACGCCGACCTGCTTGGCGAGCAGGATGTGCTCCTTGGTCTGCGGCATCGGGCCGTCGGCGGCCGACACGACGAGGATCGCGCCGTCCATCTGCGCCGCGCCGGTGATCATGTTCTTCACATAGTCGGCGTGGCCCGGGCAATCGACGTGCGCATAGTGGCGCGCCGACGTCTCATATTCGACGTGCGCGGTCGAGATGGTGATGCCGCGCTCGCGCTCTTCCGGAGCCTTGTCGATGTTCGCATAGTCGACGAAGGTCGCGCCGCCGGTCTCGGCCAGGACCTTGGTGATCGCCGCGGTCAGTGACGTCTTGCCATGGTCGACGTGACCGATGGTGCCGATGTTGCAGTGCGGCTTCGTCCGCTCAAATTTCGCCTTCGCCATTTTACGCCTCTTCTTCTCTTAAGGTAATTCGGGCGGCGCTCGCCCTAGTTGCGAGCGCGCCCTTAGCGACAAA
>DASWTR010000406.1:0-3685 GCA_036402035.1 Sphingomicrobium sp. | reverse complement strand
GATCGAGGCGAAGATGTTCACGGCCCATGCCGCGCAAGACCGGGAGATCGCGGCCTTCTTCGAACAACCCGAAGCACTGGGCGACCGGATCCCGGGAATCGCACCGCTTGGCAAGCTGTCGTTCAAAAGTGCCGTGCGCATGCCGATCGAGCAGCTACGCAGCTTCGAGGCCAATGGGCGCAAGCTGTTCGTTCCGCTGGTCGCGTTCAACGTCCTGTTCCGCTCGTCCGGCGGGGAAGGGCAGGCTTCGGCCAGTTACCTGGTCGGTCGCGGCAACGAGGAGGATGAAAAGCTGGCGCCGTTCCGGCTCGACCTCGGCCCGCGCATCTTCCGCGGCCTCAGCGCCCGGCCGCACAGCCTGGGGCTGCAGCCCGCCTAGAGCGGCGGGGCGTTATAGCTGTGCCACGCCAGTACCGCGGCCGCACCGCGGTGTGGCCGCCACTTCTCCGCCAGCTCGCGCAGTTGCTTTTCGGAGGGCTTGCCTTCCAGGCCCATGAGCTTGCCGATCTCTATCTGCACCGCGAGGTCGCCGGCTGGCCAAATGTCGCCGCGCCCTTCCGCGAACAGAAGATAGATTTCCGCCGACCATCGGCCGATGCCCTTGATCTTGGTCAGTTGGGCGATGGCTTCTTCATCGTCCTCGGGCAAATGGGCGAGGTCCAATTCGCCGGACAAGACCAGGCCGGCCAGGCTGCGGAGGTAGCCGGCCTTCTGGCGCGACATGCCGGCCTCGCGCATTTCCTCGTCGCTGGCATCGAGCAGCTTCTGGAGATCGACCGGCTGGCCGAATTTGGCGCTGAGCTTGTTCCACATCGAGCGCGCCGCGGCGACGCTGACCTGCTGCCCGACGATCGTTCTCAGCAGCGTCTCGATGCCCGGCTCGCTGCTGCGCGGTTCGGGATGGCCATGGCTGTCGAGCACCCTGGCGAAGGCTGCCTCGCGTTCGGCCAGCGCCTTGAGGCTGTGCGACAGCGATTCGCTGGTGCGGACCATCAGGCGACACTCGCCGCATAAAGCGCGACCGCCGCGGCATTGGATACGTTCAAGCTTTCCACAGCGTCCGAGATAGGAAGCCTGGCGAGCGCATCGCAATGCTCGCGCGTGTTGGATCGCATGCCAGGGCCTTCCGCCCCCAGCACCAGCGCAACGCGCGGTGGGCCGAGCGCTTCCTTTAGCTCCGTCGTCGCTTCGCCGGCCAAGCCGATCCGCCAGAATCCCGCTTCGGCAATTTCTTCCAGGGCGCGTGCCAGATTGACGACGCGCACCCAGGGCACCCGTTCCAATGCGCCGGACGCGGCCTTGGCCAGCGCACCGCTTTCGGGCGGAGCGTGACGGTCTTGGGTAACGATGCCGATCGCGCCGAACGCCGCGGCGGAGCGCAGGATCGCGCCGACATTATGCGGGTCGGTCACCTGGTCGAGCACCAGCAGCGTCGCCTTCTCGGGGGCGTCGGACAAAATATCGTCGAGCCAGATATCATCGAGCGGCTCGACCTCGATGACGACACCCTGATGCGGCGCGTCGTGGGGCACCATCCGGCCGAGGTCAGGCGCCTCGGCCACCACCACCGGCAGTTCCTTGGGGAAGTTCATGAATGCCGCGGCTTCGCGCGTCGACCAGGCCTTCAGCACCCGGCGATCGGGGTTATCGAGCGCAGCGGCGACCGCGTGCTTGCCCCAGAAGCGCGGCCGGTTCGGATTGCCGCCCCCCTTGCCCTTGTTCTTGCGTGCCATGGGCTAGCCCATGCGTCGGGCAGCGACCTCAGGCAAGCCCTTCGGCATCGAGCGCATAGCCGGCGCTGCGTACCGTGCGAATCAGATCGGGCTCGCCGACCGCCAACCTTAGGCGGCGGATATGCACGTCGACCGTGCGCAGCTCGATGTCTTCGCTATGCGGCCAGACGGTCTCGAGCAGCTGCTGCCGCGAGAAGACCCTGCCCGGATTTTCGAGGAAATGGCGCAACAGCCGATACTCGGTCGGCCCCAGCTGGATCGACTGCCCGTCGCGCCGGACGCGGTGAGCGACCAGGTCCATTTCCAGGCCGGCATAGGACAAAGCCTCGGCGGCCAGCGCCGGGCGGACGCGGCGCAGCACCGCGCCGGCGCGAGCCACCAGCTCCTTCGGGCTGAACGGCTTGGTCATATAATCGTCGGCACCGGTCTCCAGCCCGCGGATGCGGTCGTCTTCCTCGCCGCGAGCGGTCAGCATGATGATCGGCACATTGGCGGTGCCCTGGCGCCGGCGCAGGCGGCGGCAGACCTCAATCCCGCTGATCCCCTCGATCATCCAGTCGAGTAGTACCAGGTCCGGCTTCATTTCTTCGGCGAGGATCAGCGCCTCCTCGCCGTCGCCGGTGCGGGTGACGGCATAGCCGGCGCGGTCGAAATGATAAGACACCAGCTCCGCCAGCGCCCGGTCGTCTTCCACGAGCAGGAGGCGTTTCGGCAGCATCAGAGCTGCTCCACCATCATTTCATCGTCGCCTTTGGGGCGATCCATGATGTGTTGTCCGGTCGCCGCATAATAGACCATCTCCGCGATGTTGGTCGCATGGTCGCCGACCCGCTCGACGTTCTTTGCGATGAACAGCAGGTGCGCCGACTGGCCGATATTGTTCGGGTTCTCCATCATATAGGTGAGGAGGGTGCGGAAGATCGAATTGTAGAAATCGTCGACCGCCTTGTCGCGCTCAATCACCTTGAGGGCCACGTCCGCATCCCGCTGGACGAATGCGTTCAGCACGTCGTGCACCATTTGGGTCGCGATCTTGGCCATTTCCGGCATCAGCGACAGCGGCTCGATGTCGCGGTCGCGCAGCAGCGGCACGCGCTTGGCGATGTTCTTGGCATAATCCCCGATCCGCTCGACGACGCTCGAAATCTTCATCGCCGCGACGACGTCGCGCAGATCGGTGGCCATCGGCGCCCGCAGCGCGATCAGCTGAACCGCGCGCCGCTCGGTCTCGACCTCGAGCAGGTCCAGCTTCTTGTCGTCCTCGACGATCTTGGCTGCGCCGTCGAGGTCGTGATTGATCAGGCAGCGCATCGATTCGCGAATGGCATGCTCGGCCAGTCCGCCCATCTCGCTGATCAGCGCGCGCAGCCGATCGAGATCCTCGTCGAATGCCTTGATCGTGTGTCCGGTAGCCATGGTTGCTCTCCGATCAGCCGTAGCGGCCGGTGATATAGTCCTGGGTGCGCTGCTGGCGCGGGTTGGTGAAGATGTCCTTGGTGCGGCCATATTCGACCATCTCGCCAAGGTGGAAAAATGCGGTCCGCTGCGACACGCGCGCCGCCTGTTGCATGTTGTGGGTCACAATGGCGATGGCGTAGCGGCCGCGCAGTTCGTGGATCAGCTCCTCGATCTTGGCGGTGGCGATCGGGTCGAGCGCCGAGCAGGGCTCGTCCATCAGGATCACTTCCGGGTCGACCGCGATCGCGCGGGCGATGCACAGGCGCTGCTGCTGGCCGCCGGAGAGGGCGGTGCCGCTTTCCTGGAGCCGGTCCTTGACCTCATCCCACAGGCCGGCGCGCTTCAACGAGCGCTCGACGATCGCGTCCAGTTCGTTCTTGCCGCTGGCCAGGCCGTGGATGCGCGGGCCGTAGGCGACATTTTCGTAAATCGACTTGGGGAAAGGGTTGGGCTTCTGGAACACCATACCGACCCGAGCACGGAGCTGCACCACG
>DASWTR010000405.1:0-4405 GCA_036402035.1 Sphingomicrobium sp. | reverse complement strand
TCGGTGCACCACAGCAGGGTGCAATTCTGCTGCAGCGGGGTCACCGGGATGATTGCAGCGCGAAGGGGCGGTTGGCTGCTCATTTCTTCAGCAAGGTCTGGTCCCAGAACATCAGCGTCGTCCAGAATTGATAGTCCTGGTTTTCCTTCTTGGCGAAGCCGTGGCCTTCATTCTCGCCAACCAGATACCAGACCGGCTGACCCCGGCCGCGCAATGCTTTGACGATCTGGTCCGCCTCGGACTTCGGCACTCGCGGATCGTTGGCGCCCTGGACGATGAACAGTGGCGCCTTGATTTCGGAGATTCGGCGCAGCGGCGAGATTTCCTCGAGCTTGGCCCGCTGCGCGGGGTCGCGCTCATCACCATATTCGACCCGGCGAAGGTCGCGGCGGTAACTCTGCGTGTTCTCCAGGAAGCTGACGAAGTTGGAGATGGCAACGTTGCACAGCGCGCCACGGAAGCGATCGGCGTAGTGGATCGCCGAGGCGTAGCACATATAGCCGCCATAGCTGCCCCCTGTCACCGCGAACCGGCCCGGGTCGAGCGCCGGATCGGCGACCAGCCGATTGAGGTAGGCGCCGATGTCCTTGACCGAATCTTCGCGCCTGGAGGGCCCGTTGTCGAGGCTGACGAAGCGCTTGCCGTAACCGGTCGAGCCGCGGACATTGGGGAAGAAGATGGCAATGCCCTGCTCGTTCAGCAGGTAATTGTTACGGCCCATGAAGCCGGGGCGCGACTGGCCCTCCGGTCCGCCATGGATATTGACGATCAGCGGCCGCTTGCCGGGGAAGCGGCGCGGGTCCGGCCGGTAGAGGAAGCCGGAGATCGCCTCGCCGTCGAAGCTCTTAACCTCAATCAGCTCGGGTTCGACATTGACCCTGGGGTCAAGGCCGCCGGTCTCGCTCTCGGTCCAGCGGGTGACCTGCAATGTGCGAGGGTCGAGCGAATAGGCGTCGGCAGGGCTCTTGGCCGAGGTCAGGAAGAAGCCGAGCGGGCCCCAGGGCGCGAATTCGAGGCCGCCGATGATTCCGGCGGGCAGGTCCTCGACCCGGCGGATTCGGCCGCTGGCGACATCGAGCAGTGACAGACGGGCTATGCCGGCTTCGTTGGTCACGAAGGCGATGGTCTTGCCGTCCTTGGATATATCGAAATTGTCGACGTCCCAACGGCTGCCCGCGGTGACCGGCGTGAACCTGCCGGTGGCAATGTCGAGCCGGCCGAGGCGCTGCACGTCGCTATCCTCGTCGGAAGTGACCCACAGCGTTCCGTCGGGCGCGAACTGCGCGCCGCCATAGGCGATCGCTTTCGAATGGTCGCCAATCGGGGTGAGCCGGCCGGACGCGACGTCGAGCATGTGGAGATTGGATTTGGTCACCGAAAGAAATTCGCCTACCACCGCGCGGTCACTGCTCGGGGCGAAGTCAGCGATGTTCCAGCCGCCGCCCTTGACCTCCGCCACCCGGCGCTTGGTCGTCGGATTGCGCGGGTCCATCACGTAAAGATCGGTGTCCGTGCCGTTCCGCTCGGTCGAGCTGAAACCGATCAGCTTGCCGTCATCGCTCCACGCACCGAAGCTGTTGCGGCTTTTGCCTCCGGCGGTCAGCAGTCGCAGGCGGCCTTGGGCCAGCGTGTGCAGCTGGAAGAATTCGTCACCGCCATTGTCCTTGGTTACCACCAGCGTATCGCCGGTCGGCGACCAACTGCCACCCAGCGGCTCGACCTCGAAGCTAATCTGCCGCCGCATGCCCAGCGGCATGGCGACCGAGTGAAGCTGGGCGACATTGCCGAAACGGGTCGAAATCAGCATCGACTTGTCGGCCGCGTTCCAGCCAGCGAAACCGGCGCTGCGCGATTCCATGTAAGGCCGCGAGGCCGCCGCCAAGGCATCCGGAACGGCGGGGACGCCATCCGCGGTCAGTGCAGCCGGCTTGGCGACCTCGGCAGCGGCGGGCACAGCGGTTCCAACCAGCAATGCAGCAATCAACAGGCGCGTCATTTTCATTCCCCCGATACGGAAAAACTGGATGATGATGAATGGCGGGCCGCGCTCCACCGTGCAAGCGATTGCCCTCGGGTTGGTCGATCCTTATGGCAGCTTGTCGAGCGCCGCCGGAGCGTCCTTCATTGACGCGGCGACCGCCTCGGCCCGCTTGAGCGCGCGCAGGAAATTCCCGCCGGCCAGCTTGGCGAGATTCTGGTCGCTCCAGCCGCGCCGGATCAGCTCGGCGAACAGCAAGGGATAGCCGTCGACGCTGCCCAGGCCCGGCACGGTCTGGTCGATGCCGTCGAGGTCTCCGCCGATCCCGACATGGTCGTGGCCGGCAATCTTGGCGACATGTTCGACATGGTCGGCGACGATGCTGACGTTGAGCACGGGCTTCGGATTGGCCGCCTCCCAGGCCTTCAGCTCCTCCTCGACCTTGGTCTTGCTGAACGAGTAAATCGACTTCAGACGCGTTTCCTGCGCCGATCGCTCGCGCGACCATTGCCAGAACTCCGGCGACAGGAACGGCGGCACGAAGGTGACCATCACCACGCCGCCATTGGCGGGCATCATGCGAAGCACATCGTCCGGCACGTTGCGCGGGTGCGGGTTGAGGCCGTGCGCGTCGGCGTGGGAAAAGATCACCGGCGCCTTGCTCGCCTGGATTGCATCCCTCGCGGTCGCCGGCGCGACATGGGCCAGATCGACCAGCATGCCGATCCGGTTCATCTCTTCGACGACCTTCACGCCGAAGGGCGACAGCCCGTCAAATTTCGGTTCGTCGGTGCCGGCGTCGGCCCATTCGGTGGTCTGGTTGTGGGTCAGCGTCATGTAGCGCACGCCGAGATTGTAGAACTGGCGAAGCGCGGGCAGTGATCCGCCGATCTGCCGCCCGCCCTCGATGCCCAGCATCGACGCGATCTTGCCCTGCTTGTGGATGCGCTCGATGTCGGCAGCGGTCGAGGCGAGCTGGAGATGCTGCGGATAAGCGTCGATGATGCGCCGAGCGGTATCGATCTGCTCGACGGTGGTGCGGATCGCCTCGTCGCCGAGGATGGTGCCGCTGATATAGACCGACCAAAGCTGCGCCCCGACCCGTCCGGCGCGGAGCCGGGCCATGTCGGTCATCAGCGGCTTCTCGCGCTTGTCGGTGCCGCTTTCCAGGCCCTCGATCCGGCTTTCGTGATTCTGCCGAAGCTCCCACGGCAGGTCGTTGTGCCCGTCGATCAACGGCGTCTTCTTGAGGATTCGGTCGATCCGGGCCTGAACCTTGGGGTCAATCGGCTGCTGAGCAAGAGTGGGGGCCGCTACAGTCATGGCGGCAAGCAGAACGAACCAACGCATCGGCAGGAGCCCTCCCCGGGACAGGAAACAGACCGAGGCTTTACGAAGCGCAGGCTTGCGGGGCAAGGCGAGCCCATGTGGATCCTGTTCGACGATGCTCGGGAGGGTGGCGCGCCGCCACGGCTGTACCGCGACCCCGTCGATGTCATCGTCGCAAGGGAGCATGACCAAATCCTGCCCGCCCTGGAACGGGTCAGGATGGGTCTGCGCGCAGGGCGGCATGCCGCGGGCTATCTTGCTTATGAGGCTGGCTATGCCTTCGATCCCAAGCTCGGTGCCGGTGCCAGGAAGAGTGAGGGTCCACTGCTCTGCTTCGGCCTGTTTGCGGAATTCCAGATGCCGCGCCTTGCCGAGCTGCTGCCTGCTCCAGCGGGGGCTATGGTTGGCCCGGTCCAACCGCGCATCGCCCCGGCCGAATATGCGAAGGCAGTTGGCCGGGTCCGTGAGCATTTATTTGCGGGCGACTTCTATCAGGCCAACCTGACCTTCGGGTGCGACGTGGCGGTCGCCGGCGATCCGCTGGCGCTCTATGCCCGGCTACGCCGATCGTCGATGGCCGGCTGGGGCGGCGTGCTGATCCATGACGAAGGAGTAATCGTCTCACTATCGCCGGAGCAGTTCTTCACCGTAAGGCATGGCTTGCTCGAAGCCCGGCCGATGAAGGGGACCGCGCGCCGCCGCGCCGATCCCACCGCCGATCGAGCCGAGGCGGAGGCGCTGGCATCCGACGAAAAGCAGCGCGCGGAAAATCTGATGATCGTCGACCTGATGCGTAACGACCTGGCGCGCGTCTCGGTCGCGGGCAGTGTCGAGGTGCCGGAACTGTTCGCGGTCGAGACCTATCCGACCGTCCACCAGATGGTGAGCCGCATCACCTCGCGGCTCCGCGCCGAATGCGATGCGGTCGACGTGCTGCGCACCATCTTCCCCTGCGGATCGGTCACCGGCGCGCCTAAGGTAGCGGCGATCGAGGCGCTGACCCAACTCGAGCCCGAGCCGCGCGGTGCGTACACCGGCTCGATGGGCTGGATCGAACCAGGCGGCGACGCGGCTTTCAACGTGCTCATCCGGACGCTC
>DASWTR010000404.1:0-1982 GCA_036402035.1 Sphingomicrobium sp. | reverse complement strand
TCGGCCTTCTTCGGGTTCAGCCGTGCCGGACGTTCCTTGATGCCGGCGGCGTCGAGGAAACGCAGCACACGGTCCGACGGCTGGGCGCCGACCGATAGCCAATGCTTGGCGCGGTCGGCGTCGAGCTTGACGCGCTCCGGCGAATCCTTCGCAAGCAGCGGATTATAGGTGCCGATCTTCTCGATGAAGCGGCCGTCACGCGAATTGCGGCTGTCGGCGACGACGATGCGGTAATAGGGCCGCTTCTTGGAGCCACCACGGGCCAGACGGATTGCAACTGCCATTTTCTATTCCTTTCAGTGAATTGGGTTATTTCTTTGAAAATTTGTCGAAACCAGGCGGGAGATTAAATGGCGAACTACCGCCGGGAAGTCCCGGCAGGCCACCCGGAAGCTGACCGCCGGGTGCCATCGCCCCGAGCGCATCTTCCATTCCGCCCTTGTTGAACATCGCCGCCAGTTTGCCGAAGCCGCCGAGCTTCTTCAGCCGCTTCATCGCGTTGGACATTTCCTGGTGCATCTTGAGCAATTTGTTGACCTCCTGGACGGTGGTCCCGCTGCCCTTGGCGACGCGGATTTTGCGCTTGGCGTTGATGATCTCGGGCCTGGCGCGCTCCTTGGCAGTCATCGAGCTCATCATCGCCTCCAGTCGCACCAGCGCCTTGTCGTCGATGTTGGCCGCGCCCTTCATACCCTTCATTCCGGGCAGCATGTTGGCCAGCGCGCCGAGCCCGCCCATGCGCTTCATCTGCTGGATCTGCATGGCAAGGTCGTCGAGGTCGAACTTGCCCTTCTCCATCTTGCGGGCGAGCTTCTCGGCATCCTCGACCTTGACCGTCTCGGCCGCCCGCTCAACCAGCGACACAACGTCGCCCATGCCGAGGATACGGCCGGCGACCCGGCTGGGGTGAAATGCCTCAAGCGCGTCGAGCGCCTCGCCGGTGCCGGCAAACTTGATCGGCTTACCGGTGACCGCGCGCATGGAGAGCGCCGCGCCGCCGCGCGCATCGCCGTCCATCCGGGTCAGGATCACGCCGCTAAGGTCGACCTCGCCGGCGAAGCCCTTGGCGACATTGACCGCGTCCTGGCCGGTCAGGCTGTCCACGACCAGCAGCGTCTCGATCGGATTGGAGGCAGCAGCGACCGCCTTCATCTCGGCCATCAGCTGGTCGTCGACGTGCAGGCGGCCCGCGGTGTCGAGCAGCAGCACGTCATAACCCTGCAGCCTGGCCGACTGCAGCGCGCGCTGGGCGATCTGCACCGGCGTCTGGCCGGCGACGATCGGGAGCGTATCGACATTGGTCTGGCGGCCAAGCACCGCAAGCTGCTCCTGCGCCGCCGGGCGGGCGACGTCGAGCGAGGCCATCAACACCTTCTTGCGCTCGCGGTCCGACAGGCGCTTGGCCAGCTTGGCCGTAGTGGTCGTCTTGCCCGAGCCCTGAAGGCCGACCATCATCACAACCGCCGGTGGATTGACGTCGAGGTGGAGCTCGGCGGTCTCGCTGCCCAGCATTTCCACGAGGGCATCGTTGACGATCTTGACGACCATTTGGCCCGGTGTGACCGATCGGACGACTTCGGCCCCGACGGCGCGCTCCGTCACCTGATCGACAAAATCGCGCGCAACCGGCAGCGCAACGTCGGCCTCGAGCAGCGCGACCCGCACCTCGCGCATCGCCGACCGCACGTCGTCCTCCGACAGAGCGCCGCGGCCGCGGAGCTTGTCGAATACGCCGGACAGGCGGTCGCTCAGGCTTTCGAACATCCAACACTCCTCAAATCGAGGAGTCACACCGCAAACGACGCCGGCGGGCGAAACCTCGCCGGCCAGCGTGTCCCGAGGGACGTCATCGATGTCATGTCCGTTAAGACCGGGCGCCCCTACGGGAGAGGGGCGCAAAGGTCAAGGTTTGGCCAAACGCACCTGGCTGGAAAACAACGAGGCGGAAGGGAAACGCCCCCGCGCATTCCCTCCCGCCTCTC
>DASWTR010000403.1:0-3048 GCA_036402035.1 Sphingomicrobium sp. | reverse complement strand
CCGGCGCGCGGCCGCCTGGCCCGCGGCACCCGATCCAATGATCGCGACATCGGCCGTGACGGCTTCCGGCGCTTCGGCGGCGCAATCGATCCGCATTCATCCCCCTGCCCGCGGACCAGGCCGCGACAAATGCAACATAGGATGACGTCGCTTCATTTGTCAGCCTGTGGCGGCCGACTGTGACCAATTCTTGTTCGAAAAGCGCGGTCGATGAAGGAAAGTCAGCAGATCGCGCTGGAGCTCGCGCCGTCCTTCAGCTTCACCGGGACGCGCAGGTAGCGGACGCCTTGCGCATCGGCGGGAGGAAAACGGCCGGCGCGCATGTTGACCTGGATCGAGGGGATCAGCAGGCGGGGGGTGCACAGGCCGCGGTCGCGCTCCTGGCGCATGGCGACGAACTCGTCCTCGCTCACGCCGTCGTGGACGTGGCGGTTGGCCCGCCTTTCCTCCGCAACCGTGGTTTCCCAGGCGAAATTCTCCCGGCCGGGCGCCTTATAGTCGTGGCACATGAAGAGCCGCGTCTCAGGCGGAAGCGACAGGAGCTTCTGGATGGAACGATACAGCTGACGCGCGCAACCGCCGGGGAAATCGGTCCGAGCCGTCCCATAGTCCGGCATGAACAAAGTATCGCCGACGAACACGGCGTCGCCGATCCTGTAGCTGACGCAAGCGGGTGTGTGGCCCGGGGTCGCCATCACCTCTATCTCAAGGCCGCCGACCCGCAGCCGCTCGCCGTCGGCCAGCAGCCGGTCGAAATCGCCTCCGCCCGCCTTCACATCCTCCGCGCCGAAGATCGGGCGGAAGATATTCTGCACCTCGCGGACATGCTCGCCGATGGCGATCTTCGCGCCGGTTCGAGCCTTGATCAGCGGCGCCCCCGACAAATGATCGGCGTGGATATGGGTTTCCAGCACCCACTCGATGGTGACGCCTTCCTGCTCCGCCGCCTGGAGCAGCTCGCCGACCGAACCATCGTCCACGACGCCGCTCGCCGGGTCGAAATCGAGCACCGGATCGATGACCACGGCCTGCCGGCTGTCATGGTCCCACACCAGGTAGGATACGGTGTTGGTCGGCTCGTCGAAGAAGGCCCGGATCTCCGGCTTGGCGGTCATGTTCCGGCTTATTCCTGCGGGGCAGCGCTCGGGGCGCCGATCGACCAGGTGTGGCCGAAGGGATCGCGGATCTGGCCGTAGCGGTCGCCCCAGAATTGGTCGGCCAGCTCCAACACCACGCTGGCGCCCGCCTCCAATGAGCGGTTCCACCAGGCGTCGGGGTCGCGGACCTGCAGATGCAGCATCACGCCCGAAGGCTCGGCAAGCTCCCGCCCGCCATGATGCTCGGCGAAATGATCGTGCAGCATCAGCGAGGCGCCGTTGACCTTCAAATGGGCATGCATCAGCCGACCGTCGTCGGACGCATGGCGCATCAGCTCCTCGGCGCCGAATGCCCGCTTGTAGAATTCGATCGCATCCTTGGCGCGGCCGCCGCCGATCGCCAGATGCGGGGTCAGGCCGCCTTCGGGCTCCTGGAGCTCATGATCCATTCGACTCTCTCCCTTGCCTTAAGCGCTGGCCGCCCTTATAGGCGCCACGCTTTCCAGATCATTGGAAAAACGAACGGCCCGGCCAGTTAGGGCTGCCGTGGCAGTTCGATAACGTCGCCCATGTTGGGGCCACAAGGAGACGAAAATGCCCAAACTGAAGACCAAGAGCGGCGTCAAGAAGCGCTTCAAGCTCACGGCGACCGGCAAGCTGAAGCATGGCGTGGCCGGCAAGCGCCACCGGCTGATCAGCCACAACGCCAAGTATATCCGCCAGAACCGCGGCACCGAAGTTCTCTCCGAGGCGGACACCGCCCGGGTGAAGCTTTGGGCGCCCTACGGCCTCAACTAAGGAGCGGATAGACTATGGCACGCGTCAAGAGGGGCGTAACCACCCGCTCCAAGCACAAGCGGATCCTGGACAATGCGAAGGGCTATTATGGCCGCCGCAAGAACACCATCCGCATCGCCCGCCAGGCCGTCGAGAAGGCCGGGCAATACGCCTATCGCGACCGCAAGGTGAAGAAGCGGAGCTTCCGCGCTTTGTGGATCCAGCGCATCAATGCGGCGGTCCGCGCCGAGGGACTGACCTATGGCCAGTTCATCCACGCGCTGAAGCTCGCGAATATCGACCTCGACCGTAAGGTGCTGGCCGATATCGCGATGCACGAAGCCGAAGCGTTCAGCGCGATCATCGCGCAGGCCAAGGCGGCGCTACCCAAGGCCGCCTAAGCTTTCGAACTACAAGACAGATGAGGGCGTCGGGAGCTGATCCCGGCGCCCTTTTTGTCGGGCGGTATCGTAAACCTTGCTCTGACGGCCGCGGCGAAGGTCCTGCCGACCGGCACCAGGCTCTTGTCGATCAGGCGGAGGGAAAGCTTCTGCCCCTCGTTCCGCACTCCAACGACCGCTCCTTCAGCGACCCACCAGCGGCGATGGACTTGCATCCCGAGCCGCGGGTCGAGCAAGGCCACCGCATCGGCCATCCGCATCAGGATCAGCGTGCTTCCTCCGACCGCATGCACGCGAAGATAATGGTCCTCCGTCTCTAGTGCGACGATGTCGTTGCCGATCGCCGGCGGCAGTTTCCGTAGCAGGGCGTCTGGAAAGGCAGCGGGCATCACCTCTGCAGCTGGTTCCGGGAGGACGGACTCAGGGGTAGGTGCCTCGGTGCCTTCGGCCTTGGGCGCGGTAATGGCGGTCGCGTAAACGACCAGCAGCTGAACGGCCGCCACGCAGGCGAACAACAGCGGCAGTTGCTGAGGCGCGAAGACGCGGCCCGGCTGAACAAGCGACATGGTCCAGGCCACGACGAAGGTCATCGGCAAGGCGGAGAGCAGCGCGACGGCTCCGATCCGGAGCGCGCCGGAGCGGAACCGAGGCAAGATAGCGTCCGCCGCGACTGCAGCCGCCGCGCCGGTCACGGCCATCCCCAGCCAGAATGCATAGCGGGTCGCGGTCGGGAAGGCCGGATAGGAGCCGAACGGGCCTGCGAAGCCGAGCAG
>DASWTR010000402.1:0-2354 GCA_036402035.1 Sphingomicrobium sp. | reverse complement strand
CGCCAGGGTGCTGATGGTCGGCGATGGGCTCAACGATGGACCCGCGCTTGCCGCCGGCCATGTGTCGATGGCGCCCGGCTCCGCCAGCGACGTCGGCCAGAATGCCGCGGACGCGGTGTTCCTCGGCGACAGCCTGCTGCCTGTGGCGAAGGCAGTCGCCGCCGCACGTCGGACGATGCGCGTCGTGCGCCAGAACTTCGCCATCGCCATCGGCTATAATGTCATCGCCGTGCCGCTGGCGTTCATGGGCAAGGTGACCCCGCTGGTTGCGGCGCTTGCCATGTCCGGAAGCTCGATCATCGTCGTCGCCAATGCCCTGCGGCTGCGGAAGGCAGCCCGATGAGCGGGCTTGCCATCCTCATTCCGATCGCCCTGTTCCTTGGGCTGGCCGGGCTCGCAGCCTTCTTCTGGGCGATGAAGAGCGGGCAGTTCGAGGACATGGACGGGGCTGGAGCCCGCATCCTGATCGACGGGGAAGGCACGTGACCAGCTGGACCTATTTTCCCGAGCTGCTGGCGGCCCCGGTGCCGCGCTACACAAGCTATCCGACCGCGGCCGAATTCAGCGACCGGATTGGAGCCCGCGAGCTCGCATCCGCCCTCGACGGGATCGGGCAGGACGAGCCCGTCTCGCTCTACGTCCATATCCCTTACTGCCATGAAATCTGCTGGTATTGCGGCTGCAACACCGGAGCAGCCAACAAGGCGCAGCGGCTCAGCGCCTATCTCGACACGTTGCACGCCGAGATCGAGCTGGTGGCGGCAAGGCTCGCCGGGCGGGGCCGGGTCGGGCGGATCTACTTCGGAGGCGGCAGCCCCAATGCCGTTTCGCCCGGGCAATTCGCCGAGCTGCTCGCCAGCCTTCGGAGGGCCTTTGGCGCTCCCAACGCGTTGCTGTCGATCGAGCTCGATCCCCGTTCGCTGAGCGGGTCCTGGTTCGATGCCATCCGGGCCGCCGGCTTCAGGCGCGCCAGCCTTGGCGTCCAGACGCTCGAAGAGAAGGTCCAGCGCGCGATCGGCCGCTTCCAGCCGCTCGGCCTGATCGAGGTTGCCGTCGAAGAGCTCCGCCGGGCAGGGGTAAGCTCCCTCAATTTCGATCTCATGTATGGGCTCCCCTATCAAGGCATCGACGAGCTGGAAGCGACGCTCGAGGCGACCATCGCCATGCGGCCCGAACGGATCGCCCTGTTCGGCTACGCCCATGTGCCGCACCTGATCCCGCGGCAGAAGCGGATCGACGGCAGCGCTCTTCCCGATGCCGAGCTGCGCTTCGCCCAGGCCGAGCTTGGGCATCGGCTGCTGACCCATGCGGGTTATGACCCGATCGGCTTCGACCATTATGCGCTTGCTTACGACCCGCTGTCTCTGGCGGCGCGCCAGGGCAGACTCCGGCGCAATTTCCAGGGCTTCACCGACGATGGCGCAGAGATACTGATCGGTCTTGGCGCAAGCGCGATCAGCCAGTTTCCCGGCCTCATCGCCCAGAACGAAAAGAATGCCGGGCGCTACAAGATCAGGGTCTCCTCGGGCCTCTTGCCGGCGACGCATGGAATT
Source organism: Sphingomicrobium sp. (assembly GCA_036402035.1). Lineage (GTDB taxonomy): Bacteria > Pseudomonadota > Alphaproteobacteria > Sphingomonadales > Sphingomonadaceae > Sphingomicrobium. The sequence goes on along the minus strand of DASWTR010000402.1, from coordinate 801 downwards.
GTTCGCAGGCCCGACGACCGGCGGCGCGGCGAAGTCATTGAACAGCTGTTGTGCAACGGCGAGGCGGAGGTCCGCGACCTGTTGGCGCCCGGGTTGATGGAAGGGCTGCGGCCCTACCTCGAGCGCGGCCTGGCGACGATCGAGCGCGGCCGGTTGCGGATGCCCGACTATGGGCGGCCTTATGCGCGGGTCATCGCCTCGCTGTTCGATGTTTATCGCCGGCCGGCCGCGCGGCGGTTCAGCAGCGCGATATGACGAGCATCGCCGCTCCACTTGGGATCCTCGCCTGCCTGTCGATGGCGGGCGCTGCCTCCGCGTCGGCCCTCCCAGACAGTCGCGGATCGATATGCTATGGCGGGCGCGACGTTCCGGAGGAGCCTGTAAAAATGCCAAAGGCCTGCCACGCGATGATGAGCTGCGCCGAACATCGTAAGCTCAGGATATTCCCTTAGTGAGCTGCTCACCCGCTTTCGGTTAGGCCTTCGCTGGATGGATTACGACAGCAGCTTCAGGGCGGCGATCGATCGCCTCCATGACGAGGGGCGCTACCGCGTCTTCATCGATATCCTGCGTAACCGTGGCAGCTTCCCCAACGCGCACTGCTTCCATGGCCACAACGGGCCGACGCCCATCACCGTGTGGTGTTCGAACGACTATCTCGGCATGGGCCAGCACCCTGCCGTTGTCGCGGCGATGGAAGAAGCGCTCCACAGCGTCGGCGCAGGGTCAGGCGGCACCCGCAATATCGGCGGCAATACGCATTACCACGTCGAGCTTGAGGCCGAGCTGGCCAGCCTTCAT
>DASWTR010000401.1:0-1717 GCA_036402035.1 Sphingomicrobium sp. | reverse complement strand
GCCTGTGGCTGTTCATCCTTGTCGCCATGCTCGGGATGATCGCCGGCAATGTCCGGATGATCACGCTGCCCACGCTCGTCACGGCGCTAATCCCCGAAGACGGCCGCGACAAGGCGAACGGGCTGGTCGGAATGGTCACCGGCATCGGCTTTCTCACTACCTCTGCGATCAGCGGCTTCCTGCTGGCCTGGGGCGGGATGCGGGCGACCCTGCTGCTCGCCATGGCGCTGACCGTGCTGGTGCTGGTCCATCTCCTGTTCGTCCACTTCCAGGAGCCCCGGCTCGAACATCATGACGATGCTCCGAAGAAGGTCGACCTGGCCGGCACGATCCGCGTTGTCGCCGGCGTGCCCGGGCTATTCGCGCTAATCTTCTTGGGGGCGTTCAACAATTTCCTCGGCGGCGTGTTCATGGCGCTGATGGACGCCTACGGCCTGTCGCTGATGAAGGTGCAGGAATGGGGCCTGCTGTGGGCGTTCGTGTCTTGCGCCTTCATCGCCAGCGGGATCGTCATCTCGAAGACCGGGCTTGGCAAGAACCCGCTGCGCACCCTGCTCACCGTCAACCTGATCATGTGGTCGGTGGCGGCGGTGTTCACCATCCAGTCGTCGATCATCCTGCTGACGGTCGGCTGCTTCATCTGGATGTTCCTCGGGCCCTTCGCCGAGGCGTCGGAGCAGACGACGCTGCAGAAGGTCGTACCCTACGACCGCCAGGGCCGGGTGTTCGGGTTCGCGCAGTCGGTCGAGCAGGCCGCCTCCCCGCTGACCGCCTTCCTGATCGCGCCGCTCGCCCAGTTCGTGTTCATCCCGCTGATGACCGACGGCGCCGGCGCGGACGCCATTGGCGACTGGTTCGGTCGGGGTCCGGAGCGCGGGATCGCGCTGGTATTCACCATCGCGGGGGCCTTAGGGGTGCTGATGACGATTTTCGCGTTCAACTCCGGCTTCTATCGGCGATTGTCGGCGGCCTACCGCGATAGCGAAGTCACCGCCGCGACCGCGGAGGCTTGAATTGGGCGTGGTTCCCGCGTGGCCGCCGAGGAGCCTGCCGCGGCTGTTCGTGCACAAGCCGCTGGCGCAATGGGCGCAGGTCGAGCTCGACGGGGCGCCGGCGCACTACCTAGGCAACGTATTGCGGCTCAAGGAAGGCTCCGAGCTACTGCTGTTCGATGGCCGTTCCGGCGAGTGGCTGGCCAAGATCGTCCTGACGCGAAAGGGGCGAATGGTGGTCGTTGCCGAACAGCAAACGCGGCCGCAAGAAGGCGTACCTGACCTGTGGCTGGCCTTCGCGCCGATCAAGAAAGGCCGGGTCGACTGGCTGGTCGAAAAGGCGGTGGAGCTGGGGGTGGCGCGGCTGCTGCCGGTCGTCACCCAGCGGACCGTCGTCGACAAGCTCAACCTTGATCGGATGCGGGCGCACATCATCGAGGCCGCCGAGCAATGCGGCCGGACCGCATTGGCCGAGATCGACGCGCCGGTGAAGCTGGAAGCATTACTCAAGGCCCGCGATCCGGCGCGGACCATCTACTTCGCCGACGAGACGGGCGGGGAGCCAGCGGCCAAAGCTTTCGCGGCTGGTCCCGCATTGATTCTCACGGGCCCCGAGGGCGGCTTCACTCCGGACGAAGCAGCCGCCATTCGCGGGGCGTCGAACGCGAAAGCGATCAGCCTCGGCCCGCGCATCCTCCGCGCGGAGACCGCGGCACTGGCTGCCG
>DASWTR010000400.1:0-5588 GCA_036402035.1 Sphingomicrobium sp. | reverse complement strand
CTGCTGAAGGCGAAAACCCTTAATCCGGGCTGGTTCGGCCACCCGGGGAGCACCACCATCTACCTCATCGCGCTGTGCACGATGCTGGTCTATGCGGTTGGGTGGCTGGCTGGGGTTTGGGCGACGTCGCACGAGTTCCTAACCGCCATTTACGCCAATCCGGCGCTGATCATGGTGCCGCAACGAATGATGATTGCGATACCAGGCCTGATCACAGTCTGGCTGGTCTATCGTATCGGCAGGGACACGCACTCGGCACGGGTCGGTCTGATCGCCGCGGCGATTCTCGCTCTGTCGCCGCTTCATATCGAACTTTCCCAATTGATCCGGACCGACGTGCAGATGGCGATGTTCGTCATGGCGAGCGTTTATTGTGCTTTGCCGCTGCGCGAGGGAATCCGTTTTCGACCCTTGGTAAGTTCGGCCATTTTTGCGGGGCTTGCCTGTGCGACAAAATGGCCCGGCATCATCATCCTGCTCGTCCCACTCAGCCTGACGCTGAACAAGGCAAACGGCCTGAGGCAAAAGTTAGGTTACGCGGCCATCGGCTTACTGGTTGCGATCGCAGCGTTGGTGGTGTCATCGCCCTACATCCTGATCGATTATCAGACTGTACTCGGCGACGTATTGATCGAGGGTCGACCGCGTCACCTCAGTCAGACGAGCCTTGGAAAGCTTGAGACGCTCGGGACCTATCTGTTCGTTGTCATTCCGGCGGCGCTAGGCTGGCCCGCCGCCATATTTTCTGCGGCCGGATTGGCTCTCGCGCTGGGACGGGGCCGGCGCTCACGTCTTGGGATTGTGCTCGTCCTTCCAGCCTTGGCCTTTCTCGCCTTGATCAGCCTGCAATCAATCATGTGGCCGAGATGGGCGGTCCCCGTATTGCCGTTCCTCTGCTTGTTTGCAGCGATCGCGGCGAACGAGCTGTTGGTCCGACTCACCTCCACTCGGCGACATCGGGCATCAATCGCCATTGCGCTGGCGTTGACCCTTTACGCTCCCTTGGCGATAGCGGCCCGCGACGGCGCCAGGGAACGGTCCAACGAAACGCGTGACCAAGCTCTGCGCTGGATCGCCCGAAACGTCCCCGCCGGCGCTTCGCTTGCTGTGGAAACCCCAGCGATCGCGCTGCTCCATGGCCCGTGGGAGCTGCGTTATCCGCTTGGGGATCTCGGTTGCGTCGACCCTCGGAGGGCGATGGCTGGCGGTGTCGATTATGATGATGTGGCCCGGGCGACGGGCGATCGGATCAATATTAACCTCGCGACCATCGCGCCAACGAAGGTTGACAGCTGCAAGGCCGATTTCATCATGGTCAACGAACTGGACCGCTATAGCGCCGAAGCCCATTACTATCCCGCGGAGTTGGCAGTCTATCGCGCACTTCTCGCCAACACACACGAAGTTGCGCAATTTGCCCCACGCAGCGGTGAGGTCGGCGGGTCGACCGTGCGCATCTACGCGCGCTAAGTGCCGCGGAGATACTGAGGACGAGGCTTACTCGCTCAGCCACGGCTCGCTGAACTGGCCGTGGCGCGCGCCTTTCATCACCCGGGCGAACTCGGCGCCGTCCATATGGACCAGGGACTTGTGGTCGCCCGCTTCGAAATAGACGTCGGCCTGCTTCTCCAGCGCCTCGTCGACGATGGTGGGAATGTCGTAGCCGACCGGCGGCACCGCGCCGATTTCGCAGTCGCGGAATAGTGTCCCGATCTCCGCTTCATTGGCCAGCCGCGGCTTGCGGCCCAGCTCGCTGCGCAATTCGCTTAGCTCGACCTTGCGGTCGGACGGGATGACCGCGAGCAGATGCTCGTCGTCCGCGGTGTCGAGCAGCACGGCCTTGGCGACCTGCTCGGCGGGGATGTCGCAGCTGCGGGCGGTGTCGAGGGCCGATTGAGTCGGCGTGTGGACGATGAGGTCATATTCCGCCTTGGTCTCGTCGAGATACTGGCGGAGCTGGGGTGCGATGGACATTGAGAGCTCCTCTCGTTGCTCATGGCGGCTCGAGCCGCCGAGTCCCCCCTCACGCGGCTTTCATACTCCCTGCCCGATGCTTCGGCCAATCAGTTCGCGCATGATTTCGCTCGTCCCGCCGTAGATTCGGGCAACTCGGGCGTCCCGCCACAGTCGGGCGATCGGATATTCGTTCATGTAGCCGGCACCGCCGTGCAACTGCAGCGCGGTGTCGCACGCGTCCCATTGCATTTCGCTGTGCCACAGCTTGGCCGCGCTGGCCTCGGCCGGGGTCAGCTTGCCGGCGACGTGGCGTTGGATCGCCCAATCGAGGTGAGCCCAGCCAACCTGCAGCTTGGCCTTGAGATCGGCGAGGGTGAAACGGGTGTTCTGGAAATCGGCGATCCGCTTGCCGAACGCCTTGCGGTCGGAAGTGAACTTGACCGCCTCGTCGAACGCGCGCTGAGCCGAGGCCTGGCTCTGCAATGCGATCGACAGCCGTTCCTGCGGCAGCTGCTGCATCAGCATGACGAAGCCGCCATTCTCCGCGCCGAGCAGCCGGTCGGCGGGCAGCTTGACCTCATCGAAGAACAGCTCCGACGTGTCGTTGCCGTGGAGGCCGATCTTGTCGAGGTTCCGGCCGCGACTGAAGCCCTCGTCGCCGGTTTCGACCAGGAATAGCGAGATTCCTTTCGCGCCGCCTTCCTCGGTGGTCCGGGCGGCGACGATCACAAGGTCGGCCGCCTGACCGTTGGTGATGTAGGTCTTGGAGCCGCTCAGCTTCCAGCCATTGCCGTCGGCCCTGGCGATCGTCTTGATCCCCTGCAAGTCGCTGCCCGCGCCGGGCTCGGTCATGGCGATCGCGCTGATCGTCGTTCCAGCGACCATGCCGGGCAGGTAGAGCCTCTTCTGCTCCTCGCTGCCGTAATGGACGATGTAATCGGCGACGATGTCCGACTGGAGCGTGAAGCCGGCGGCGGAGCCCATATAGCTCAGCTCCTCGCCGACGATGGCGTTGAAACTGAAGTCGAGCCCCGGGCCGCCATAGGCCTCCGGCACCTGCGGGCAGAGCAAACCTGCTGCCCCGACCTTCTCCCAAGCCTCGCGCTCGACGATCCCTTCGCGCTCGTGCGCGTCGAGCCTGGGCTCGATTACATCGGTCAGCACGCGCCGGACCGTGTCGCGGAAGGCATGGTGGTCGTCGGTGAAAATGCTGCGGTCAGCGGTCTCGATCATGCAATGTCCATAGCCGGGCCGCGGCGGCTGCGATACGCCGATCGCGGATCACCAAATGCGGGCGCGCTTCTCCTTGGGAATGTAGAGCGCGTCGCCTTCCTTGATGCCAAACGCCGCGTACCACTGGTCGATGTTGGGGACGACGCCGTTGACGCGATACTTGCGGAAGCTGTGCGGGTCGCTGGTGGTGTAGCGCCGGATTTCCTCCGGCGTCGCCTTGCCCGCCCAGGCCTGAGCCCATCCGAGGAACACGCGCTGATCGCCGGCGAGGCCGTTCAGGACCGGCGCCGGCTTGCCCCCGAGCGACAGATGATAGGCGTCGAGCGCCATCGCCAGCCCGCCGAGGTCGGCGATATTCTCGCCCATCGTCAGGCCCGGATTGATGAACACGCCCGGTACCGGCTCGAACTTCGCATATTGCGCGCCGAGGATGGCGGCGCGGCGCTTGAACTCGGCGGCATCTTCCGGGGTCCACCAATCACGCAGGGCGCCAGCGGCGTCGATCGTGCGGCCCTGGTCGTCGAAGCCGTGGGTGAGTTCGTGGCCGATGACCGCGCCGATCGCGCCGTAGTTGATCGCCGGATCGGCATTGGGGTCGAAGATCGGCGCCTGCAGGATCCCGGCCGGGAAGACGATGTCGCGCAGCGAGCCGTTGTAGGCGTTGTTGGTCTGCGGGGTCATCAGCCAGTCGGTCTTGTCGACCGGCCCCTTGCTTCGGTTGGCGTAGAAGGACCAGTTGGCGGCCGCCAGGCGGCGGACGTTGCCGAGCAGATCGTCGCGGCGGATGACGATGTTCGAATAGTCGCGCGGGTTGTCGGGGTAGCCGACCTTGATCTGATAGGTGGCGAGCTTCTTCAGGGCCTCCGCCTTGGTCGCCGGGCTCATCCAATCGAGCTTGTGGATGCGGTTCTCGAAGGCCTTCATCAGATCGTCGATGAGCAGCTGCATCTGCGCCTTGGTCGCCGCGGGGAAATGGCGGTCGGTGTAGAGCTGGCCGACGGCCCAGTTCATCGTGCCGAGACAGATGCTGGCGTCGACGCAGTCGGTGCCGGCGACGGCGGCCATCGCGCGCTTCCAGCGCGGGCGAGGCTCGGCCTGGCCGGCGAGGGTCTTTTCGCGGAACTGGAAATAGGCGTCGCCGAACGCCTTGCTCATGTACGGTGCTGCCGTGTCGGCGGTGCGGAACGCCATCCATTCGCGCACCGTCTCGACCGGCGCGGCAGCGAGGACGGCGGCTAGCTTGGGCAGCGCCGTGTTCGTGGTCGCGACGAAGCGCGGGCGATCGCCGACTCCGGCGCCTTCGAGGAAGGCTCGCCAGTCGAAGCCGGGGGCGAGCGCCTGTAGCTCCGCCAGCGTCACAGGATGATATTGCTTGGTGAGGTCGCGTTGTTCGACCCTGGTCCAGCTGCCCTCGGCGAGCGCCGTCTCCAGCCCGAGGATGCGCTGTGCGGCACCGGCCGGGTCGGGCCAGCCGGCGAGGCGCAGAAGCGTCTCGGCATAAGCGCGATAGGCGTCGCGTTGCGGGGCGAAGCTGTCCTTCAGATAATAGTCGCGGTCGGGAAGGCCGAGCGCGCCCTGGCCGATGTAGAGCGCATAGGCATCCGGTTGCTTGAGATCGGTGTCGATGCCGAGATTGAAGGCGCTCGGGTAGAGGCTGCCTACCGACGAGCCCATCAGCCGCGCCAGGGCGGAACGATCGGCGGCGCGGATCGCGTCGAGCTCCGGCTTCAGCGCGGTCGCGCCGAGCCGTTCGGTCAGCGTCTCATCCATGAAGCCAGCATAGAAGGCGCCGACCTTGGCCTTGAGGTCGGCCGGCTCCGCGGTGGCGCCGCGCGCCGCCTCTTCGAGGATCGCCTTGAGATGCGCTTCCATGCGGTCCGTCATCTCGAACCGGCGAGAGGCGATCACCCGATCGGAGGGAATGGGCGTCCGGGCGAGGTAGGCGCCATTGGCATATTGGAAGAAATCGTCGCCGGCATTGGTCGACTTGTCGAACGCCGTGAGATCCAGCCCCCAAGGCGGGTAGAAAGGCTTGCCGCCCTCCTGGCTCAACGCCGGCGCCGCGACGACCGCCGCGCCAAGGAAAATCGCCAACCCCAATTTGCGCATGCTTCATCCCCCGGTCTTGCGACGAAACGGCAAGGCTAGACGGCTGGTCAGCGCCAGGGAACGGGCATTTCGACGAACGTCCGCTCGGGGCGACTGCCGCCCTTGCCCCGCGCAAAGGAGCTATTACACCCGCGGCAGGAGGACAGCGCTTGGCGGGCCCGCTTACCGGACTGAAGATCGTCGAGATGGCGGGGCTGGGGCCGGGGCCGTTTGCGGCAATGATGCTGGCCGATCATGGCGCCGAGGTGATCCGGGTCGAGCGGGCGGGGATGATCGGCGTGCCGAACGAT
>DASWTR010000399.1:0-2686 GCA_036402035.1 Sphingomicrobium sp. | reverse complement strand
TTGCCGGCGAAGCAGCGGAGATAGCCGTCGGCATAGCCGATATTGACGATCGCCGCCTCGGTATCAGCCTCTGCGGTCCAACTCGCTCCATAGCCGCAGGACTCGCCCGCCTTGATCGTCCGGCGCTGAATCACCTCCGCTTCGGGAAAGGCAACCTGGGCGATCTGTCCCGCTGCTTCATCGCGAGGAATGCCGCCATAGAGCGCCAGGCCGGGGCGAACCAGGTCGAACGCATAATCCGCTCCCAGGCAAATGCCGGCGCTGTTGGCGAGCGCATAGCGCCTGGCGGGAACGGCCCCGGCAATCGCCGCAAAGCGGTCGCGCTGGACGGCGTTCATTGCGCTGTCCTCATCGGCACAGGCGAGGTGGCTGTGCAGCGTGTGCAGCTCCAGCCCGTCGATGAGATCGATCTGGTCCGTTCGGAGGCCAAGCCGATTCATGCCCGTGTCGACCATCACGTCGCACTGACGGCCCGGCGCAGCTTCCTTCCAACGTGCGATTTGCTCGGCCGTGTTGAGCACCGGCCGCGCGGCGCTCACCAGCGCGGCCGCCAGGTCTTCCGGCCCGACGCCGTGGAACACACATAGCTCCGCGCCTTCAGGCAGGGGGCCGAGCGCTTCGGCTTCCGCCCAGGTCGACACAAAGAAGGTGCGGCAGCCGGCGCTCGCCAGCAATCGCATCACTTCGCGCGCGCCGAGCCCGTATCCGTCGGCCTTGACCGCGGCGCCCGCGGGCACGCGCGCCGTACGCTGCAGCCAGCGCCAATTATTCTGGAGAGCGGATGAATCAAGGCGAAGGCGCAAGGCGTGGTGAATCACGCCGCATGCCCTAGCCACGCCGGCCGGAGCCGTCGAGCCGCAGATTCAGAACAGCCGCGAGCCGTTTGGTACAGGACGCTCCGGCTGGATCAATACGATGTCGCCTTTCTCATCGGCAAAACCCAGGGTCAGCACTTCCGACATGAATGGGCCGATCTGGCGCGGCGGGAAGTTGACGACAGCGACTACCTGCCGCCCCACCAACTCGTCCAATTCATAGTGGACCGTGATCTGGGCCGACGAGCGCTTGACGCCGATTTCATCGCCGAAGTCGATCTTGAGCTTGTAGGCCGGCTTGCGCGCCTCCGGAAATGAAACGGCCTCGATCACCGTGCCGACGCGAATGTCGACCTTCAGGAAATCATCGAAATCGATCAGCGAGCTCATTGGGGCGCTTCCGGGCGATAGGGTGGCCTGCCTATTCGGCGGAAGCGATTGCGGCAAGACACGCAGCATGAGAGCGGCTTCATCGGATGCCGGCTACGACCCACAGCCTTCTTTTCTGATAGCGAACAGTCAGCCGGTCCGGTTCACTGAGCAGTGAAGGTCCGAAAGGAGTCCGCGTCGTGGAACTACCCGCAACCGCATCGCTTGACGATAAAATGACCGACGCCGGCCCGTTCGCGCGGGTCGCTGCAGCTTCCGGGGCGCTCGCCCTGACGCTGCTGTTTGCGCTGCATGTCCTTCGGCCAGACTTGGAGCCTACATCCAGCGTGATCAGCCAATATGCCCTTGGCGATTACGGCGGGATCTTGCTGATGTGGTTTCTGACGCTTGCAGTAGGCTCCGCCGCGCTGTTGCTGGCGCTCGTGCGGCGCGTCGAAACAATCCCGGCGAAAATCGGCCTCGGCTTTTTGGCCATCGCCACGGTCGGCCTCATCATGGGCGGCGTCTTTCCGATGGACCCGGTCGGCACTCCCCCAGAACAGGCAAGCCAAAGCGGGAACCTGCACAATGCCGCCGGCATGTTCGGGATCACGGGCCTGGTGCTGGCCACGCTGTTCCTGGGCCTAAGCCTGCGTAAACGTGCGCCCTGGACCCCCGTCCGCGGCTGGCTGACGGCTCTGACTCATTTCATCTGGATCGGCGACGTCGCGATGATTGCGGCGATGGCCTCTATGTTTTCGCAACCGCAGCCGGCCGAAGCTGCGAACTTCATGGGCGTGGGGAACCGCGTGCTGATGATTGCCTTCAGCGGCTGGTTGATCGCCGTAGCCTGGCCGTTGACCGGCTGGTCGGCCGACCGCCACCGTCAAATGTGAATGACCCGGCCGAAGGCGGCGAGGACGCTTTCGTGCATCATCTCGCTCAAGGTCGGGTGCGGATAGACGGTGTTGATGAAGTCGGTTTCGACCAGCTCGGCGGTCTTGCCGACCGCATAGCCCTGGATCAGCTCGGTTACTTCGGCGCCGATCATATGCGCGCCCAATAGCTCCCCGGTCTTGGCGTCGAACACGGTCTTCACGAAGCCTTCGGTCTCGCCCATGGCGATCGCCTTGCCGTTGCCCGGGAAGGGGAAGCGGCCGACCTTGACCTCATGGCCGGCTTCCTTGGCCTTGGCTTCGGTCAGCCCGACGCTGGCGACCTGGGGCCGGCAATAGGTGCAGCCGGGGATATTTTTGGGGTCCATCGCATGCGGATGGACGTCCTTGTTGCCAAGCGCCTGCGCGATCGCCTCGGCGGCGATGATTCCCTCGTGGCTTGCCTTATGCGCCAGCCACGGCGGGGCGGTGACATCGCCGATCGCCCAGATGCCGGGAACGTTGGTGCGGCAATAGGGATCGGTGTCGATATGCCCCTTGGTGGTTTTGACGTCGAGCTTTTCGAGCCCGATATTCTCGGTGTTCGGGACAATTCCAACGGCGACG
>DASWTR010000398.1:0-3124 GCA_036402035.1 Sphingomicrobium sp. | reverse complement strand
GATGCGGCCGGCCTGGTTGATGGCCAGATTGGCGCCCTCGCCGATGACCTTGGTCCGAACATCCTTGGCGTCGACCCGGAGCACATCATTGGCTGGGTCTCCGACCTGTGCATTGGTCTGGTGGCTGGCCTTGATGTAGGTTCCGATGCCGCCGAACCACAGCAGGTCGACCGGGCTTTTGAGGATCGCCGAGATGAGCTCGGCCGGGTCGATCGTGGCCGCTTCGATCCCCAGCGCCGCGCGCGCTTCGGGCGTCAGCTCGATCGATTTCTGGCTGCGCGGCACGATCATGCCGCCCTTCGACATCAGCTTGCGGTCGTAATCGTCCCAGCTCGAACGCGGCAGGTTGAACATTCGTTCGCGCTCCGCCCAGCTTTTGGCTGGATCGGGATCGGGGTCGATGAAGATGTGGCGGTGGTCGAAGGCAGCGACCAGCTTGATCGCCTTGCTGAGCAACATGCCGTTGCCGAACACGTCGCCCGACATATCGCCGCAGCCAGCGACCCGGACACTTTCGGTCTGGACGTCGATGCCCATCTCCAGGAAGTGCCGCTGGACGGAGATCCAGGCGCCCTTGGCGGTGATCCCCATCGCCTTATGGTCGTAGCCGTTGGAGCCGCCACTGGCGAAGGCATCCCCGAGCCAGAAATTCCGCTCCAAAGCGAGCGCGTTGGCGACGTCCGAGAAAGTCGCCGTGCCTTTGTCGGCCGCAACCACGAAATAGGGGTCGTCGCCGTCGCGCAGGACGACATCGGCGGGATGGACGATCTTATCCTCGAGGATATTGTCGGTGACCGACAGCAGCGAGCGGATGAAGATGCGATAGCTTTCGGTGCCTTCCGCCAGCCATCCGTCGCGGTCGACCGCGGGGTTGGGCAGCTGCTTGGGATAGAAACCGCCCTTGGCGCCGGTCGGCACGATCACCGCATTCTTGACCAACTGGGCCTTCATCAAGCCGAGGATTTCGGTACGGAAATCGTCGCGCCGGTCGGACCAGCGCAGCCCGCCGCGGGCGATCGGGCCGCCGCGCAGATGGATGCCCTCGACGCGCGGGCTGTAGACCCAGATTTCGCGATAGGGGACCGGCGCGGGAAGGCCCGGCACCTCCTTCGAGTTGATCTTGAATGCCAGCGCTTCCGCCGCCTGCGGCGCGAAGGCGTTGGTGCGCAGCGTCGCGGCGACCACCGAGCGCATCTGGCGCAGGATGCGGTCATCGTCGATCCCACGAACCTCGCCCAGCGCCTCGTCGAACGCGGCGCCGGCCGCCTTGACCGCATTGTCGCGGCCGGTCGATCCCTTGGGGTCGTGCGCTGCGGTGAACAATCGGATCAACGCGGCGGTTGCTTTGGGGGCACGGCGCAGCGCGTCGACCACGGTAGCAACGCTGAACGCCACGCCGGTCTGCCGCATGTAGCGGAACCAGGCGCGCAGCCAGACTACCGGTTGCGGGTCGAGCCCGGCATAAAGCACCAGCTGATTGAAGGGATCGTTCTCACCCTTCCCGCTCAGCACGTCCGCGATCGCCTGCTCAATCACCTTGGCACGCGACAGCACCTCGTCGATCGATCGGCCGTCCGCCAGGTCGAGCAGGCAGTCGTGGATGTGCGCGCTGGACTCGCCCTCCAGTTCGATCGGAATTTCGGCCAGCACCCGGAAGCCGAAATTCTCGAGCACGGGTACCGCTTCGGACAGCGGGATCAGGCCGCCGCGGCGATAGATTTTAAGCCGCAGCCGTTCGACGCCATCGATCGTTTCGCGATAGAAGCGCGCGCCCCGCTCGGCCTCATCGTCGAGCCGGGTCAGGCGCAGAATATCCTCGGCACCTTCCTCCGGCGTGGTCCGGTTGCGGTAGAAGTCCGGAAAGCCGCCGGCATAGGTCAGCGTCAGGCGGGTGGCACGGCCCGCGCCGACCCGCGCGATCAGCGCTTCTTCGACGCTGGGTTCCCAACCGCGGACCATCGCATCCAACCGGCGGTTCAACTCCCTGACGTCCGGGGTCGGATCCTCGGCTTCGATGTCGAGCGTGTAGCGGATCAGGGCGAGGTCGCCTTCGCCCAGCTCGACCGACCAGCTGGTGACCTCGCGCCCGGTCGCCTGTTCCAACAGCTCGCCGATCGCCAGCCGGCGCTCGGTGTTGAGCTCGTCGCGCGGTAGCCAGGCGAAGGCGAACAAATGCCCCTTCAAGATACTGCGCAGCAACAGCAGCGCAGGACGCGGCCGATCCGCCAACGACATGGCCGTCGTGACGAGGTCGCGAGCGCTTTCCTCGCTCAGATTGACCAGCAGGTCGCGCGGGACCGAGGCGACCGCGTGGCGCAGCGCCTTGCCGCTATGTCCGCGCGGATCGAAGCCGAACTCCTGGTCCAGATCCTTGAGGCGCTGGCGAAGCACCGGCACTTCCTCGGTCGGCTGGATCAGCGCCTGGCTGGTCCATAGGCCGGCGTGGACGCCGATACCGGTGATCTTCTTGCCGTCGCGGATCGGTACCACGATCAGGTCGAGCGGCACTCGGCGGTGAACGGTCGACTTACGCTCGGCCTTGGCCATCAGCGGGATCGCGCCGCCCGCCTCGAAATAGCGGATCGCCCCGACCGAGCCGCCCTTATCGGTCGGTGCGCCGGGGATGGAGAAAATGCCGAGCGTGCTCGATGGGTCTTCGCCCGGCCGCTCGACATGATAGCCGAGCAGGGTCAGCGCGCCGTCGGCGAACCAGGTCAGCAGTGCAGACCCCTCCGGGTCCTCGACCTTGGCCGCGTCGGCGCGCATCTGCGCCTGCATTGCCGGCCAATCCCGCACGGCGGCGCGAACATCGGCCAGCACCGCGTGCAGAGATTCGACCAGTTCGCGCCGGCCGCGGGCATCGGCGCGGTCCAGCTCGATATACATCATCGACTCGCGCCGCTCGATATCCTCACACAGCGGCTCGAGCGCCTGCAGCGTGCCGTTGTCGCTGCGGTCGACGCAAACGACGGGGTGCAGCAGGCGATGAATGGTCAGCTGCATGCCGGCGATGGCGTTGGCGACCGAATCCACCAGGAAGGGCATATCGTCGTTGATGATGCCGAGCCGCATCCGACGGCGCCCGGCTTCGCCACCGGTCGATTCGAGCCGGATGGCGACTTCG
>DASWTR010000397.1:0-3569 GCA_036402035.1 Sphingomicrobium sp. | reverse complement strand
CCGGCAGTCGAGCGGCATGTGGTCAGCGATGACCCGGTGGTCGCCGACGCTGCCAAATGGGCTATCGAACGCCTTTAGCACTCTCGATCGCGTAGACGCAGCCCTGCGTATCGACATCGCCGCCCTGCAGGTTGCGCGCCTCGATATGGGTGGCGCGCGGGACACCGCCCTGACCGGGGTAGAGATAGGCGTCGAGCACGCAGGCCGGGCCGGCGAACTGGATCTTGGTCCCATCACCCTCGCGGATTTGTAGCCGCGGCCGGCCGAAATGAGCGACCAGTTCATTGGCCGTCATACCGTTCAAGGAGCGGTGGTCGTGCCGGTCGTCCGCAGGCGCGGCCGGCGCCGCTTCGACCGGTTGGATTGGCTCAGGCGCCGGTCGGGGAGCACAAGCGGTGACGACCAGGAGCGCGGCAAGGGGCGGTAGGAAACGCATGGCTCGGCTCTAAGCACATTGTTTGCTGAGAGGTAACCCGCTAGGCGCGCCCGCAACTTCTCTCCCAAGGATCCTAAAGCTTCATGACCCAGCCCCGCTACGACGTGCTCTGCATTGGTAATGCCATCGTCGATGTGTTCGCCGACGCCGACGACGCCTTTCTTTCCAAGCAGGGGCTCGACAAGGGCTCGATGCGCCTGATCGACGAGGCCGAAGCCGTGCGGCTCTATGCGGAAATGGGACCGGGACGCGAGATCAGCGGCGGCTCGGCCGGCAATACCGCCGCCGGGCTGGCCGCGCTCGGCATCCGCACCGCCTTCGTCGGCCAGGTCGCCGACGACCAGCTCGGCAAAATCTACCGGCACGACATCGAGGCGCAGGGCATCGATTTCCTCGTTGCCGCGCGAAACGATGTCGGTGCGACCGCCCGGTCCCTGATCCTGGTCACGCCCGACGCACAGCGGACGATGAATACCTTCCTCGGCGCAGCCCAGCTGCTGGAGAAGAAATTCGTCGATCTGGAGGCCGTAGCCGACAGCGGCATCGTCTATCTCGAAGGCTATTTGTGGGACCCGGCCGCGCCGCGCGCCGCGATGGCGGCGGCGATCGAGGCGGCCCATGCCGCCGGCCGCAAGGTCGCCTTCACTCTGTCCGACACCTTCTGCGTCGATCGCCACCGCGAGGGCTTCTGGCAGCTGCTGCGCAACGACAAGATCGACATTCTCTTCGCCAACGAGGCCGAGGCCGCGTCGATGGCCATGGTCAACGATGTCGAGGAGGCGATCGCCTATCTTGCGAAATCGGTGCCGACCCTGGTCGTGACCCGCAGCGAGGCTGGAGCGACCGCCATCTCTGGCGGCGCGCGGGCCGACGGTCCCGCCGAGCCGATCGACCGGCTGGTCGACACGACTGGCGCGGGCGACCTGTTTGCCGCCGGCTTCCTCGCCGGTGAGGCGCGGGACCTCGGGATCGAGGCGTCGCTCAAGCTGGGCGCGATCGCGGCAGCGGAAGTGATCCAGCATTACGGCGCACGGCCGGAGACGGATTTGAAGGCGCTGGCCGGCGACATGCTTGGCTAGGCCATAAGAAAAGGGCGGGCCATTTCTGACCCGCCCCAGTCACGAACGAAAGGGAAGGCTAGGGCCGGACGACCGGCTTGCCGCTCTCGTCCAACGGCGCGTCTTCCGGGAAAATCGGAAGCTCGCCATCGGCGGTGACTGTGCGCCCCTTGGCCAATTCCGAATTGCGCATGCCGTACAGGAAGTAGAGCACGATCATCACCGCGGTGTAGCCGGCGAAGATCATCAGCACATAGTTCGGAACCGAGGTGATCAGCCACAGGCATGACAGGATGCCGGCGGCCGGGACGAAGGGGTAAAGCGGGACCCGATACCCGCGCGGGATTTCCGGGTGGGTCCGACGCAGCCAGATGACCGACAGGCAGACCACCGCGAAGGCGGCGAGGGTGCCGACCGACGTCATGTCGCCCAGGCTGTTGATGTCGAAGAAGCCGGCAGCCAGCGCGACCAGCAGCCCGACCAGCAGTGTGTTGACCCAAGGCGTCCGATACTTCGGGTGGACCGTCGAGAACACCCTCGGCAGCAGGCCGTCGCGGGCCATGGTGTAGAAGATGCGGGTCTGGCCGTACATCAGCACCAGGATGACCGAGGTCAGGCCGATGATCGCGCCGACTTTGATGGTCGAGGCGAACCACGCCCATTGCGGCCCGAAGGCGTCGACCGCCACCGCCACCGGGTCCGGAACGTTGAGCTCGGTGTAGGGAACGATCAGGGTTAGCACGATCGACACCAGGATGTAGATCACGGTGCAGGCGATCAGCGAGCCGAGGATGCCGATCGGCATGTCCTTGGCCGGGTTCTTGGCTTCCTGGCCCGCGGTCGAGACCGCTTCGAAGCCGATATAGGCAAAGAACACGATCGACGCCGATCGAATGATCCCGCTCCAGCCGAACTCTCCGTCGCGGCCGGTCGGTTCCGGAATGAACGGGTCCCAGTTGGGCGCGAAGGCGTCATAGTTCTGGGCGATGATGAAGCCGCCGACCAGGATGAAGGCGACCAGCACGGTCACCTTGATGGCGACGATGACATTGTTGAACTTGGCCGATTCCGACACGCCGAGCACCAGCAACAGCGCGAGCGCGGTGCAGACCAGGAAGGCGGGAAGGTTGAACACGGTGGTGATCGTCGTCCCATCGGCCAGTTCCTTCGGGTAACCGGCCGGCCCGGTCAGGGCCGCGGGTATATGTATCCCGATATCGCCGAGCAGGCTGACCATATAGCCGGACCAGCCGACCGCGACGACCGAGGCGGCAAGACCATATTCGAGCAACAGCAGGGCGCCCATTACCCAGGCGGCGAACTCGCCGATGGTGGTGTAGCTGTAAGTATAGGCGGAGCCGGACACCGGCAGGGTCGAGGCCAGCTCGGCATAGCACAAGCCGGCGAAGGCGCAGACGATGCCCGCGATCGCATAGCCGAACAGCACCGCGGGGCCCGCGTGCAGCGCGGCGGCGTTACCCGTACGGACGAAGATGCCCGCGCCGATAATGCAACCGATGCCGAGGAACACCAGGTTCCAAGGGCCGAGCGAGCGCTTCAGCTCGCTGGTTTCCGTTTCATGTTGGACCTGGGCAACGCTCTTGCGCATCATCATGCGCCCGAGCAGGCCCGTGGGAGCGGCACTCGCCATTATCTTCCCCTTAAGTGGCGTTTTGGTTTGGGCGAACCCTAGTCGCTTCGTCCCTTGTTGCAATCCCTTTGCAAAATCGAGGCTCCGTTGTGGCTATCTTGCCAGCATCGGCCCCAGCGGCTGGCCGCCGAAGACGTGGACGTGAAGGTGGGGTACCTCCTGACCGCCGCGCTTGCCGATATTGCTCAATACCCGATAGCCCTGGGTGTCGGCGCCGGTGATCCGCGCCACCTCGCCGACCGTGCGGACGAACTCGCCGATTTCCGTGTCCGACGCTTTTTCCGTGAAGTCGTCCCAGCTGACATAGGAGCCCTTGGGGATGACCAGCACATGGATCGGCGCGAGCGGGTTGATATCGTGGAAGGCCAGGCTGTGCTCGGTCTCCGCCACCGTCTTGTTGGGAATCTCGCCGCGCAGGATCTTC
>DASWTR010000396.1:0-3512 GCA_036402035.1 Sphingomicrobium sp. | reverse complement strand
GCGGAGCAGGCGCGGTCGAGCAGGCGCGCCGCATTCTCGGCATCGTCGCCGACTTGCTCATCGAGCAGATGCTTGAGGCAGTAGCGCGCCAGCTTGCCGATGCTTTCGACATCGTCGAAGAACGCGAAGCGCTGGAAATTGCCGATGCGGATATGGCCGTGGCTCACTCGGGTCAGGACAGCCGAGCGGGTGGGGGAGGGCTCGTCGCCGCGCCACAATTGCTCGCCGGTCTCGAACAGCGCGAAGCTTTTCGAGGTGTTGACGCCTAGCGCCTCGAGCATCTCGGTCGCCAGCACCTCGCGGACCCCGCCCTTGAGCGTCAGCCGTCCGTCGCCGCGGCGGCTATACGGCGTCTGGCCGCTGCCCTTGGTGCCGAGGTCGAGCAGCCGGCCGCGATCGTCGCGAAGCTGGGCGAATAGGAAGCCGCGGCCGTCGCCGATGTCAGGATTGTAAACCCGAAACTGGTGGCCGTGATAACGCAGCGCCAGCGGTTCAGTCAGGTTCCCCGGAAGCGGCTCGAACCGGCAAAAATGGCGCGCCCATTGCTCATCATTGAGCTCGCCGAGACCGATCCGGCTGGCCCATTGGCGATTGAGGAACCGCGGCGTGCATTGCGGGAAATCGGCCGGCGCGACCGCATCATAGAAATTCTCGCCAAGCTCGAGGATCGGCGCGGGTTGCGAAGCGGCCATTGCCCCGCGATAGAGAAGGCACGAAGCCGGGGGAAGTAATGGCGAGTTGGACGGACCGTTTCTGGTACAGCGCTGAAGGCCTCCGTCTCCATTATCGCGACTATGCCGGTCCGCGCGACAAGCCGCCGATCCTGTGCATCCCGGGGCTGACCCGCAACGCCCGCGATTTCGAGCCGGTTGCGGACCGCTACGCCGGCGACTGGCGCGTCATCTGCGTCGAGCTTCGCGGGCGCGGGATGAGCGATCGCGATCCCGACCCCGGCCGTTACACGCCGCACTATTATGTGGCCGACATTTTGAAGCTGCTCGATCAGCTGGGCATTGCCGACGCGGTATTTTTCGGCACGTCGCTGGGCGCGATCTGCACCATGCTGCTGGCATCGACCGACGCCGATCGCATCGCCGGCGCTATGCTCAACGACATCGGGCCGGAGATCGACCAGTCCGGGATCGACCGGATTGGAGGCTATGTCGGCCGGGAAGTGACCTTCGACAGCTGGGAGCAGGCGACCTCGGTCCTGGCCGAGCGCAATCGCGAGGTGTTTCCCAACTGGGAGTCCGGCGAATGGGAGCGTTTCGCTCGGCGCATCATGCACGAGACGCCGGCCGGCATCGCATTCGAGTATGACATGCGCATTGCCGACAATTTCCAGGCCGCAACCGAGGGGCCGCAAGGCGCCAACTGGAATTTGTACGAGGCGCTTGCCGGGCGGCCGGTGCTGATCCTGCGCGGCGGTCTTTCGGACCTGCTGTCAGCCGAAGTAGCGGAACAGATGGTCGCACGGCTCGATGGCGATGCCGAACTGGTCACCGTGCCCGACGTCGGTCACACGCCTAATTTGGAAGAGCCGATCGTGCAGGAGGCGATTGACCGGCTGCTGGCCCGGGTAATGGAGCGGCAGGACTAGGCGGTAATCCGCTTGAGCTTGTCGAGCGCAACCTGATCGCCTTCCTCGGGTGAGAGGGTGGCAACGAACTGGCCATTCTTGTCGAGCAGGATGACCGAGGCGGTGTGGTCGACGCTATAGCTTCCGCCGGGCTGCTCGACTTTGCGCGAATAGACGCCAAACTGTTTCTTGACCTGCTCGATCTGCGCCGGCGTCCCGGTCAGGCCGACCACCGGCGTGTCGTACAGCGACATATAGTTGCCGACCTCGGCCGGCGTGTCGCGCTCGGGGTCGACGCTGACGAACACGATCGACAACGCCTCGTCGCCCTGGCCAAGCTGGCGGCGCAGCCGCGCCAGCCGCGCCAAGGTGGTCGGGCAGACGTCGGGACAATGGGTGAAGCCGAAGAAGAGCGCCGCCGGCTTGCCGTTGAGCTTCGAACTCGCGAAGGGTTTGCCGTCGGTCCCGGTCAGGGTGAATGGGCCGCCGATGGTGCCGAGAGGCGTTGAAGAAACTTGCTGCGGCTCCGACTGGCGCCAGATCAGTACGACCGCCCCGAGCGCGACGATGCCGACGATCAGCCACAGCGCTAGGCGCAGCCGCGACAGGCTCATAATTCTTCCGCCTTGGTCACATCGACCATCACCGTGCGATCGCCGCTCTTGCGGAACTTCAACACCAGGTTGAAGCTATCGCCGGTCTTGAGGGGCGCCCGCAGCCCCTGCAGCATGATGTGGGTGCCACCCGGCACCATCTCGATCCGTTGACCGGCGGGAATGTTGATCTCGCCCGCCATCCGCATCCGGGCGACGCCGTCGACCAGTTCGGTCTGGTGAACCATGGCCATCGCCGCATGATCGGTGAACACGCCGACCAACCGGTCGTCGGCGGATCCCTTGTTGTTGATCGCGACATAGACGGCGGCCGGCGAGTCGCCCCGGGTCGGGCGAGCCCAGGCGTTTCCGGGCTGAATGTCCGGATTGCCGTTCTGGCCGCAGGACGCGAGGAGGAACAGGCCGGAGGCCAACAAAGCGCGCTTCATGGGTGTCGACCTAAGTCCTGTGTTTCAGCAGCGCAATGGGACGCTGATGGCGAGCGAGGCCGACGATGAGGTCCAAAACGAGAACAGTAAGAATTCATTGGATTTTCCCCACGGCCATATTATGTACCGGCCGATATGAATAAGCCCGAAGCCGTGCACTCCGCCCGCGGCCGTCCGCGCGAATTCTGCGTCGACCATGCGCTGACCGAGGCGCTGCGCGTGTTCTGGCAGAAGGGATATGATGGTGCGTCGCTGACCGACCTGACCGACGCAATGGGCATCACGAGGCCGAGCCTTTACGCCGCCTTCGGCAATAAGGAGTCGCTGTTCCGCAAGGCGCTCGACCTCTACGAGCGGGAGAAACTGGCCTACATTGGCCAGGCGCTCGAACAGCCAACAGCGCGCAAGGTTGCCGAGTTCATGATGCGCGGCGCGGTTGAGAATGCGACCGGGGGTGACGGTGGTCCGCACGGCTGCCTGCGAGTCACTGCGGCTGCGACCTGTGGAGAAGGCGCCGAGTCGATCCGCTGCGAAATCATGGAGCGCACCAAGTCGGGCAAGGATTCGCTCATCGCGAGGTTCAAGCGCGCTCAGGACGAGGGCGATCTCCGGCCCGATATCGATCCCGAGGGCCTGACACGGGTGTTGGTCGCCTATCTCCAAGGCATCTCGGTACAGGCCAATATGGGCGACTCCCGGGAAGACCTGGAGAAGCTCGTCGACACCGCGCTGGCCCTTTGGCCGAGCGCCTGATCGACCCGATCTTATACCGTCATCAAAATTTTTTATCGGTCGGTATAGAATTTTTCTTGACGTCGCCTACCTGACTTTATACTGACCGGTACAGAAAGCTTGGGGCCATGTTCGTGGCGCGCTTTCTGGGTCATCGAA
>DASWTR010000395.1:0-4150 GCA_036402035.1 Sphingomicrobium sp. | reverse complement strand
ACGCCGCGCACGGGAAACTGTGGATTCACACCAACGACAATCATGTCAACTTTCGCATCGCATCGGCCGACCCCCAAAAGCCGGGCGAGTGGAGCGAGGTCATCGCAGGTAGTGACCGCACCTATCTTCGAGGCGTCACTTCGCACCGCGATCATTTGCTCATCACCAGCCGTGTCGACGGGCTCGACCAGTTGGTGCTGCGCGACTATTCATCTGGTCAGGAAGAGCGCGTGCCGTTCAAGGAGGCGAGCTACAGCGCCAGCTTCTCCGGCAACCCCGAATATGCTCCGGCCAGCTACCGCCTCAGCTATTCGTCGATGGTCACGCCCGGCACGGTTTACGACTATCACCCCGCTGAGGACCGGCTGGAGACGCGTAAGGTCCAGGAAATTCCGTCGGGCTACGATCCGTCGCTCTATGTCACAGAACGGCTGATGATCCCGGCCCGCGACGGCAAGAAGGTCCCGGTTTCCGTACTCCGCCGCAAGGACTTCGCCAAGGACGGCTCGGGCAAACTGTTCGTTTATGGTTATGGCGCCTACGGCTTCGCCATCCCGCCCAGCTTCTCGACCTCGCGCCTTAGCCTGGTCGACCGAGGCTTCGCCTTCGCCATCGCCCATATCCGCGGCGGCGACGATCTCGGCTATCAATGGTTCCTCGATGGCAAGCTCAAGAAGCGGACCAACACGTTCAACGATTTCGTCGACGTGACGCGCGGCCTAATCGCGGAAGGCTATGCCAGGCCCGGCCGCGTCGCGGCGCAGGGCGGATCGGCTGGCGGCGAGCTGATGGGCGCGGTGGTCAACCAGGCACCGGAGCTGTTCGGAGCGGTGGTCGCCGACGTGCCGTTCGTCGACGTGCTCAACACCATGCTCGACGACACGCTGCCGCTGACCCCAGGCGAATGGACCGAATGGGGCAACCCGATCACGGACCCGGAAGCGTTCAAGCTGCTGAGGAGCTATAGTCCCTACGACAATGTCGAGGCCAAGGCTTATCCGCCGATGCTGATCACCGGCGGCCTGACCGACCCGCGCGTGACTTATTGGGAGCCGGCCAAGTGGACCGCCAAGCTCCGCGCCACCAAGACCGACGACAATCTGCTGCTGATGAAGATGAACATGGGCGCCGGCCATGGGGGCAAGTCGGGCCGCTGGAACGCCCTGTATGAGGTGGCTGAGGCTTATACCTTCATCATCACCCAACTGGGCGAATGAAAAAGGGGCCGGCGTGAACCGGCCCCTTCCTTTTTGCTGCGATGGCTGGGGTTAATCGCAACGAAGGTTGCCGCGGTCGATCGAGGCGCCGATCGCTGCGCCGGCCGCACCGCCCAAGATTGTGCTCAGGGTGCGCGAGCCGCCGATGTCGACCTGGTTGCCGAGCAGGGCACCAATGCCCGCGCCGATGATCAGGCCGGTCGTGCCGTCGTCGCGGCGGCAATAGTAGCGGCCGTCGTAACCACGATAGACGCGCTCGTAGCGGCTGAGGCGGCGGTCCGCATAATAGCTGCCGTCGCGATAGTAGCGGTCGGCATAATAGCGGTTATAGCCCGGCTCGTACCTGTTCCAGTCATAGTTGCGAGCCTGGCGCCAGTCGCGGAGTCGTTCGCGGCGGTCGCGGCGGTTGTCGCGCACCTCGCGGTTGATCTCGCGGCGGCATTCGCGCAGCTCGCGATTATATTCGCGGCGGCTGTCGGCCTTGCGCAGCTCGCGGCGGCACTCGCGCTGCTCCTGGCGCACGTCTCGCCGGTCCAGCGCCAGCGCAGGGGCGGGCATCGCCACCGGGGCCAGCGTCGCAACGGCGGAAGCGGCAATCAGAAGGTTTTTCATCACTTGGTCCTACTCTTCACTTTCGGGCCCCGATTGATGCCGGGTCCTTGGAAGTGAAGCTGGGCCATTCGCGCTGAACGGATTCTGAGGCCGCCGTTCATTGGCCAGAAGGATTGGTTACCGTGGCACAACGATCGTCGGACGCAGGTTGGCCATGACCTGCCGGGCGTCGAAGCTGGTCGGGTCCGTCCGCCGGCCGCGGAACATGACGATTTCCGCCATCGCCTCGTAGCTGTCGACCGTTCGGATATCCATTCGGTCGGCCCAGAAGGGGCCGCCATACCAGGGATCCCAGTAGCGCCAGCCGAACGAGCCGCGGTAGCGCCAGGATGGCCGCCAATATGGCGAGTAACCGCCGCCATAGAAGCCGCCGGGCGAGCCATAGGTCCTGATGTCGACGTTCCGATCGGTATCGCGGTGGACGACGGTGAATCCGTCATAGCCGTTGGCCAGCGTCAGCTCGGCTGCGCGGAACAGCAGATAATTCTCGACCCGCTGGCGCGACGTATAGTCGTTGCCGACGAAGGCGACGCGATAGCGGTTTTGCTCGATCCGCTGCTCGGTGAAGCCGCCGCTCGAGCCGCGGGTGCCGAGCGGCTGATAGGGCGTGGCGGTCGCGCAGGCGGTTGCAATCAACGCCGCCGCTACGGGTGCCAGCAGACGCCACCGCCTGTTTGCCGATGTGGAATGGGTCATACGCCTTACTCCAGACTCCTTAAGAGCCCCTCGGCGAATGAAACGCTGGAGGAATGACAGCTGTTCCGTGCGGAAAAGCTAGCGCGCGTTGTCCCAGATCATGTGGATGATCCGCCATCCAAGTTCCGGGTGCCGAAACAACTGAATCGAGTTGATCCCGCTGCGTTCGGGCGTCTCGTCGTCGCGCGAGGTACGCGCTTCATAGCCGCTCCAGACGTGCGCCATATTGCCGAAGGTGTCGATCCGTCGGCTGATCTCGACCTCGTAGAAGTCGTGGGCCGCGAAGAAGGGCGTGGTGTTGGCTTCATATTCGTCGAGGGTCATCGACAGCATCCCAGCCCGTCCCTGCTCGTCGACGAAGGTCCGCACCTGCCGCGCCTCGGGCAGGAAACAATTGTGCTGCCGCGACCAGTCGCGGGGACCCGCCGGGCCGCTGATCATGTCGTACATTTCGTCGATGACGGCGCCGATCGCCCGTTCGTCGTTCATTTGAGCTTTCCCGCAATTGCTGTTGCGAGGGTTGGAACGCATGGGTGAGGGGGAAGGCAAGCTCCGTTCGACCGGTGGCGGAGCCGTCACGCGAGTGAATCGCGTGACGTCGATCGACACGGCCTGCGGCCGGTCGTCGGCCGGCACTCGACATCTCTTCGACGCTGCCTCCCGATTGCTGCGCAATCGCTCAGCTGCGCTCAGTGTCTCGTGCTCAGCCCTCGATAATGACCTTATTTCCGGTCTTGGTCAGGCTGTAGAGTTGCTTGGCGAACTTCATCGGGAGGCGGATGCAACCGTGGCTGGCGGGATAGCCAGGGGTCACGCCGCCATGGATCGCGATACCCTTGTCGTCGATGTTCTGCATGAACGGCATCGGCGCATTGTCATATTTGCGGCTGCGGTACATCGGCCGCTTCCAGTTGATGGTCCAGAAGCCGAGCGGAGTGGGGTGACCCTTCTTGCCGGTCGAAACATTGGTCACGCCGATCAACTTGTCGCCCTTGAAGACGAAGGCGATCTGATTGGCGATGTCGACCGTGATCTCAATATCGCCGTCGACCGGGAAATTGGGTGTCCAATGATGCTCGCCTGGCGCCAGCCGGACCTTGCCGAACGCGGCGTACATCGCCTCATAGCCCTTCTCGGAAAATCCGTTGGTCCAGCGATAATTAGTCGGCGGCGCGACCGATCGCGGCTGAACGATCTGAGGCGGCGGGGGAGGGGGCGGCGGAACGGTCGAGCAGGCGGCGAGCGCGCTCAATGCAGTTACCGCAACCAGTGTACGAAATTTCATCATGTCCCCTGAGTCCCGCTGTACAAAATGCTTGCCGATCAAGTGCATGACCATCGGGCTATGCACAAGTTGGGGCCGTTAACTCATAGGTTCGGTCGAACGTTCCAAGGGCTCGGTTGGGCGATAACCGTGGGGCGTCTAGGCCCCCGCCATCATCTTCTTCACACCACGCGCCGCCTGCCGCAGCCTTTGCTCATTTTCGACCAGGGCGATGCGGACGAAGCCTTCGCCTTCCTCGCCGAAGCCGACGCCCGGAGCGACCGCGACATGTGCCTCGGTCAGCAATTTCTTGGCGAACTCCATGCTGCCTAGGTGCCTGAACGGCCCTGGGATCGGCGCC
>DASWTR010000394.1:0-2058 GCA_036402035.1 Sphingomicrobium sp. | reverse complement strand
GGCGGGCTGATGATCGGCTCGGGCCGCGATGGCAAAGGCGATGCCGTCCGTCATTGGGAATGGATGAGGATCGAACGCGGCGCCGATGGCGTGCCGAGCTTCTACGGTTCGCCCAAGGGCGCGGCGGCGGTCGGCTTCAAGGCGACCGAAAGCGATGGGCGGTCGATCACCTTCGTCAACACCAATCACGATTACCCGCAACGCGTACGCTATGTCGTCACGGATCAGGGCCTCGACGCCGAAATCTCGCTGGCCGATGGCAGCAAGCCGAACAAGTGGAGCTACCGCCGGCCAGGCGCCATCGCCCAGAAATAAGCCGATCGTTCGACTTCCGCGCCGAACCGGCTAGGGGCCGACCATGCCCGGCCCTAATTCCTTCGACGCGATCATTATCGGAGCCGGCGCGGCTGGCATGTATTGCGCGGCCGTCGCCGGCCAACGAGGACGCCGAGTCCTGCTCATCGACCATGCGGCGAAACCCGGACGGAAGATCCTGATCTCCGGCGGCGGGCGCTGCAATTTCACCAACTTAGGAGCGACTGCAGAGAATTTTCTGTCGGCCAATCCCCATTTCGCCAAGTCGGCCCTCGGCCGCTTTACCCCGGCGGACTTCATCGCCCTGGTGGAGCGCCACCGCATCGCCTGGCACGAGAAGACGCTCGGCCAGCTAGTCTGCAACGGATCGGCGCGGCAAATCGTGCAGATGTTGCTCGACGAATGCGCGGCTGGCGGAGTTACGACCGTTTTCGGGGAAGCAGCGACCATCGAACATCGCGATGGATATTTCGATGTTGGCATCGGCACCGCCAGCGCACGCGCCCCTTCTCTCGTGCTGGCTAGCGGCGGGCTGTCGATCCCAAAGCTCGGCGCGACCGGCTTTG
Source organism: Sphingomicrobium sp. (assembly GCA_036402035.1). Taxonomy (GTDB): domain Bacteria; phylum Pseudomonadota; class Alphaproteobacteria; order Sphingomonadales; family Sphingomonadaceae; genus Sphingomicrobium. The sequence continues at coordinate 1,177 of DASWTR010000394.1, read as the reverse complement.
CCTATGACGTTGCCCGCCGGTTCGGACTCAAGGTGGTCGAGCCGCGGCCCGCGCTGGTGCCGCTGACTCTCTCGGGAGAGCAGACTCTGTTCAAGACACTGAGCGGGGTTTCCGCCGAAGTCGTCGCGCGGGCTGGCCGGGGGATTTTTCGCGAAGCCGCTCTGTTCACCCATCGCGGCCTGTCGGGGCCGGCGATCCTTCAAGTGTCGTCCTATTGGCGCCACGGCGAGGCGGTTTCGGTCAATTTCCTGCCGGACCTTTCCGCCGGATGGCTCCGCCAGGCGAAGCGCGATGAGCCGCGCGTCACCCTGCGCCGTACCCTGGCTCGCCATCTCCCGGACCGGTTGGCCGAGACGCTCGTGGATCAACTGGCGGTCGAAGGCGAACTCGCCAACGTCCCCGACCGCAAACTGGAGGCCGCCGAAGGTCGTCTGGCCGACTGGCGCTTCCATCCCAACGGCACGGAAGGCTTCGCCAAGGCCGAGGTCACGATCGGTGGCATAAGCACCGCCGAACTTTCGTCGAAGACGATGGAGTCGAAACGCGTGCCCGGCCTATACGCGATCGGCGAAGCCGTCGACGTAACCGGTTGGCTCGGCGGCTATAATTTCCAATGGGCCTGGGCGAGCGCCAACGCGGCTGGGCAAGCGCTGTAAAAATGAAGGGCCGCCGGATCGCTCCAGCAGCCCCACAATCAGCAAGAATGGATAGCTTAACCGACGATTTCTTCCGGCTTGAAGAAGAAATCAATCTCGATCTTGGCGTTCTCGTCGCTGTCCGACCCATGGACCGAATTGGCCTCGATCGATTCGGCGTAGAGCTTGCGAATGGTGCCCTCGGCGGCATCGGCCGGGTTGGTTGCGCCCATCACGTCGCGGTTGCGCTTTACCGCGTCCTCGCCCTCGAGCACCTGAACCACCACGGGGCCGGAGGTCATGAAGCTGCACAGGTCGTTGAAGAATGGCCGCTCGCTGTGAACCGCGTAAAAGCCCTCGGCCTGCTCGCGGCTCATCTTGATCCGCTTCGAGGCGACGATGCGCAGGCCCGCCTCTTCCAGCACCTTGGTGACCGCGCCGGTCAGGTTGCGGCGGGTGGCGTCGGGCTTGATGATCGAAAAGGTGCGGGTAACCGCCATTGGGATGCTCCGGATTGTCAGGGGTTGGAATTCGCCGCGCCC
>DASWTR010000393.1:0-7131 GCA_036402035.1 Sphingomicrobium sp. | reverse complement strand
AATATTTCGGCCCAGGTTGGAGCCCTATACGCGCCGGAAGCAGAATCCCAGCGAACCCGCGGCTTCACCATCTTCTCGACGAGCATCAACGTGGGCGCGGTTCTCGGTCCCCTGGCGACCGGCGGGGTCGCCGCGATCTATGGCTGGCATGCCGGCTTCGCGCTTGCCGCGGGCGTGATGTTCGTCGCGCTCGGCATCTACGTGTTCGGGCAAGGCCTTCTTCCAAACCAGCGGCCGGCACGGCGCGAGCAGGAGCATTTGCCGCCCCTGACGCGGGAGGAGAAAGTCCGGAGCTGGGCGCTGATCGGCCTGATCGCGCTGACCATCATCCCCAATATCGCTTACACGATGATCTGGAGCGTCGGCATCCTGTGGGTTGACGAGCGGGTCGGGCTCGGGACTCCGCTTGGCACCGTACCCGCCAACTGGTTCACCTCGATCGACGCCTTCGCCAGTATTGCCGTGGCCCCAGTGCTTCTCGCGCTATGGGCGGCCCAGGCGCGGCGTGACCGGGAGCCTGGCAGCCTGGCCAAGTTCGCCATAGGCTCGGCGATCACTGGCGTCTCGGCCCTTCTGCTCGCTGCTGGCGAGACGCTGGCGGGGTCGGACGGGCGCGTCTCCGCCCTGTGGGCGATCGCCGGCTTTTTCGGGATGGGCACGGCGTTCATGTGGTACTGGCCGACTTTGCTTACGGTCGTGTCGCAGTCGGCTCCGCCCAAGCTCAACGCCACGCTGGTCAGCGCCACTTACCTGTCCTTCTTCGCGGGCATCACGACCATGGGCTGGGTCGGCAGCTTCTACAGCGAAATGGACAAGGCTATCTTTTGGCTGCTCGACGCTGCGATCGGCTTTTCTGGCGCGCTGATCGTCTGGCTCATCCAGCGTCCGCTGTCGAAGCGGCTCGGCGCCGGCTAGGCCCGCGCTTTTTCCGCCTCAATCCAGCCATTGATCTGCGCTTCGAGCGTGTCGAGCGGCACGGAGCCCTGCCCCAGCACCGCGTCGTGGAAGCGTCGGAGGTCGAACTTGGCCCCGAGCGTCTGCTCCGCCTTGGTGCGCAGCTCGCGGATCTTGAGCTCGCCCAGCTTGTAGGCCAGCGCCTGGCCGGGGTTGGAGATGTAGCGGTTCACCTCCGCGTCGATATTGGCGTCGGTCAGCGTCGTATTGTCCTTCATGAAGGCGACCGCCTGTTCCTTGGTCCAGCCCTTGGCGTGAATGCCGGTATCGACCACCAGCCGCGATGCGCGCCACATTTCATAGCCAAGGCGGCCCATGTCCTTCTGCGGCGTGTCGTACAGGCCCATCTCGATCCCCAGCCGCTCCGAATAGAGGCCCCAACCCTCGACGAAGGCGGTAAAGAAGGCGGTGTTGCGCCGCCAGTCGGGCATCTCCAGCTCCTGCTGCAGCGCGATCTGCATATGGTGGCCGGGGACCGCTTCATGCACCGTCAGGGCGGGGATTTCCCATAGCGGCCGCTGGTCGAGCTTGGTGGTGTTGACCAGGTAGAAGCCGGCGAGGCCGGAGTCCGGGCTGCCGGGCTGGTAGCGCGCCGTGGTGTCGCCCGGCGCGGTTGCCGCGGCCATCGGCCTGATACCGTAAGGCAGGCGCGCCAGACGGCCGAACAGGCTCGGCATCTTGCCATCGATGGTTTTGGCCATCAGCGCGGTGGCCTCGAGCAGCTCTTCGGGCGTCCGGGTGAACCATTTGGGGTTGGACCGCATGTCGGCGATCATCGCCTCGCGGCTGGCGAACCCGGCTTTCTTGGCCACTTGCTCCATCTCAGCCCGGATGCGCGCTACTTCGCGCAGGCCGATCTGGTGGATTTCCTCCGGGGTCAGGTTGGTCGTGGTCTGCTGACGAACCTGGAAGGCGTAATATTCCTTGCCTTGCGGCATGGCCGAAACGCCAACTGTCTGCCGGCATTTTCCCTTCAGCTCGCGGTCGTATAGGCCTGCGAAGCCCTGGTAAGCCGGATTGACCTTGGCGGTGATAAGGCTCTTGGCGCGGTTCTGAAGCGCAGCCCATTCGGCCGCAGCGATGCTCTCCGGTCGCTGCGTGGCGAAAGGCGCGTAGAAGCGCGACTGGGCGGCGTCGGCGGCGATATTGCCGGTGATGGTCGACGCAAAATTGGTCATGGTGACGCAGGGCTGGACATAGCCTTCGCGCGCGGCCTTGACGCTGATCTCTCCATAGCTGCGCATCCGGTCGGGCACGAGTTCGAGCCGGGCGAGATAATTGTCGTAATCGCGGGCCGAGCGGAACGGCATGGTCTCGGCCATTCCCGCGAGAAAGTCGTGGTAGCTGCCCAGCGTCGAATATAGCAGCTGGCGCTGGCCGTAGCGATTGGCCTCGACCGCATCCTCGAGCTGCCGCTTCATAATCGCCCGGTTGGCCTGTTCGGACGCGGGCAGCGAGGCGGCCGGAATCGCCTCCAGCCGAGCAAGGAAGGCCGCCGATTGCGCCGCCTGCCGGTCCATCTCGGCCAGGCTGAGCGGACCAATGTCGCGGTCGTAGGTGGTCACTCCGACCTGGGTCGCGAACAGCGGCGAGTCCTTCAGTATCGCAGCCCAATAATCGTCCTGCAGCTTGCGAAAATCCGAAGCCGGATCGGCCATTGCCGGCGCGGACAATGTGAGCATGGTGGCAGCAAGCAGCATATGGCCGTGGCGCATGGCGGTCCCCCCTGATGGTTGCGCGCCAGCCTAAGCGACGTTCATGGGCAGGCAAGCGCCCTTTCGACGAAAAGTTGAGGAGAGAACGCAGCGCCAGCCGTCAAATCTGTGTAGAAGCTGTGCCAAGGAGACGAGTCATGACCAGTCGCGCCAAGCTGGGGCTCAGTGCTGTTGCCGCCATAGCTGCCGTCAGCATCTTCGCCTTGATGAACCAAAGCCGGCCGATAGAGGCCGCGGCTCACGTCCCGCCGCCAGCTCTGATCGAGCCCGCCAGCGGAAATCGCGACGTGGCGGTGCTGGCGGGTGGCTGTTTCTGGGGTGTCGAGGCCGTATTCGAGCATGTGAAGGGCGTTTCGGACGTCCGCTCAGGCTTCGCCGGCGGAGCCCCGAAATCCGCCAACTATGCCAACGTATCGAGTGGCCGGACGCGCCATGCGGAGGCGGTGCGCATCGTGTTCGATCCGCAGGTGGTCAGCTACGGTGACCTGCTCCGGATATTCTTCGCGGTAGCACATGACCCGACCCAGGTGAATCGCCAGGGGCCTGACGTCGGCCCGCAATATCGTTCCGCGATCTTCCCTCAGTCCCCGGCCCAGGCTCGAATTGCCCGATCCTACATAAGCCAGTTGGGTAAGGCGCGGGCTTTCTCCTCGCCGATCGCGACCAAGATCGAACAGGGCGGCTTCGCCGAGGCTGAAGCCCATCACCAGGACTTCATGCGGCGTAACCCCGCGCACCCCTATGTCGTCGTTCACGACCGGCCGAAGCTGGCGGCGCTGAAGCGTCAGTTCCCCGCCCGATGGAAGGCCTGAGCGCGGCCCCAACTGAACCCTCCAGCCCCAGGCACGTTGGGGCGAAGAAGGAGGCCCCCCGGCGTGCGCAATCGAAACTATCTGGCCTTGTGCACGCGCGTTGGGTTCGCCGCGCGGGGCCTGCTTTACATCGTACTCGGGCTGTTGGTCCTCAACAGCGGACGCATCGAAGGCCCGGACGGCGTGCTCCGCTATCTTGGCAGCGGGTTCGGCAAATGGCTCTTGGTGCTGATGATCGTCGGCTTCGTCGGCTACGGGCTGTGGCGGCTGGGCGACGCGCTTTTCGGCACCGAGCATCCGGGCGGCGACAAGAAGTCGCTTGCCGAGCGCGTCGGCGCCGGAGCGAGCGCGCTGATCCACCTGTTTCTCGCCTGGCAGGCGGTCAAGCTGATGACCGAGGCCGGCCGAGCGTCTGGCGGCAGCAGCGCCAGCGAACAAGCGGAAATGATCCTCGATTTGCCGGCAGGTCAGCTGCTTCTCGGCGCGATCGCGCTCGGCCTCGGCATCGCCGGCGCGATGCAGCTGGTGAAGGCGGTGAAATGCACCTTCCTGGCCGACCTCGACCTTCGCGCCCAGGATGATTGGGTCAAGTGGCTCGGCCGAGCAGGCTACGGCGCGCGCGGAATCGTTTTCCTGCTTGCCGCCTGGTTTCTGCTCGATGCCGCCCTTTCCGGGCAATCGCAGGACGCAGCGGGTATCGAGCAAATATTGGCGTGGCTCGCGAGCCCGATGAATCTGGTCGTCGCCGCGGGCCTGTTCCTGTTCGGCGTCTATTCCTTGGTCGAGGCGCGCTACCGGCGCATTCATCTGCCCGACATCGACCGATGGGCCGCTGAAGTGCGCCGCTGAGGCCCCTGCTGGGATTGGCGCTGGACTTGCGCATCGTCAGAACATAAGTAGAACAAATGGCGCAGTTGGATATCCGCCAAAAGCTCGCAATCTTGGCCGACGCCGCCAAATATGATGCGTCGTGCGCGTCAAGCGGAACTCAGAAGCGGCACAGCCTGGGGGGACGCGGAATCGGTTCAACCGAGGGTATGGGCATTTGCCATGCCTATTCGCCCGATGGCCGCTGCATCAGCCTGCTCAAAATCCTGCTGACCAACAGCTGCGTTTTCGACTGCCATTATTGCATCAACCGTAAAAGCTCGAACGTCCGCCGCGCACGCTTCACGGTCGAGGAGGTAGTGCAGCTCACCCTCTCCTTCTATCGCCGCAACTATATCGAAGGGCTGTTCCTGTCGTCGGGCATCATCCGCTCGTCGAACTATACGATGGAGCAGTTGGTGCGCGTCGCGCGGACCTTGCGCGACAAGCACGACTTTCGCGGCTATATCCACCTCAAGACCATCCCCGATGCCGATCCGGAGCTGGTCCGGCAGGCGGGCCTCTATGCCGACCGAGTATCGATCAACATAGAGCTGCCGACCGCGGCGGGGCTGGAGCGCCTGGCTCCGGAAAAATCGGGTGCTCGGATCGAAGGCGCGATGCGCGACATGAAGGTTGCGATCGCGGACGGGTTGGATGCGCGAAAGCGCTTTCGCTCCGCGCCGAAGTTCGCGCCGGCGGGCCAGTCGACCCAGATGATCGTCGGCGCCGATGCCGCCAGCGACCGGGACATCGTGCAACGGGCAAGCCGGCTGTACGATCGGTTTGGGCTGCGGCGAGTCTATTATTCGGCCTTTTCTCCGATCCCCGATTCCAGCACGGTCCTGCCGCTCAAGCGCCCGCCGCTGATGCGCGAACATCGCCTCTACCAGTCCGACTGGATGATGCGCTTCTACGGCTTCAAGCCAAGTGACGTCGCCGAGGCGGCCGGCGAAGACGGCATGCTGCCGCTCGACATCGATCCCAAGCTGGCCTGGGCGCTGAAGCATCGCGCCGCCTTCCCAGTCGACGTCAACCGCGCCAGCCGCGAGCAGCTGCTGCGGGTTCCAGGGCTCGGCACGCGAGCGGTGAAGCGGCTGCTGGAATCGCGACGCTGGCGAAAGCTGCGTCTCGAAGATGTTGCCCGCCTAACCGTTTCGATCGCCAAGCTGCGGCCGTTCATCGTCACCGCCGACTGGCGGCCGACGCTGCTGTCCGATCGGGCCGAGCTTCGCGCCTTGCTCGCTCCGCCCCAGCAGCAGCTCGAACTGTTCGCCGCCTGACGGGTTGTCCCCGCATGGCACCAACCGGCACCGTCACGCGCGTCGTCCTCAACGCCGAAGATGATTTCGGAAGCTGGCGCGATGCCGCCCGCGGGCTGGCGGAGGCCGGCGTGTCCCCCGAGGAGGTCAGTTGGCAGGTCGGGGCGGAGGGCGATCTGTTCGGCTCGCTGCCCGATGCTGCTGTGCCCCAGGCCGGACCAGGTTTTGCCGTCCCGAGAAGCTTCGTCGAGCTGGCGCGGTCCGCAATCTGCCACCGCGATCCCGAGCGCTTCGCATTGCTTTATCAGATGCTGCTGAAGCTGCGCGCCAATCGGGACGCCATGGAGGATCGGGCGGACCCATTGCTCCATCATATCGAGAAAATGGCCAAGGAGGTGCGCCGCGACGCACATAAAATGCATGCCTTCGTCCGCTTTCGCGAAGTGCCGGAAGAGGATGGCCAGACCCGCTTCGTCGCCTGGTTCGAGCCCGAACAACATATCGTCCGCAGCGAGGCCGGCTTCTTCGTGCGCCGCTTCGCCAATATGCGCTGGTCGATCCTCACGCCGGAGTTGTCGATTCATTGGGACGGGCAGCAGCTTACCGAAGGGCCCGGCGCGACGCGGCGGGACGCGCCGGATGGCGACCCTGTCGAGGAAGTGTGGAAGGCCTATTACGCCAGCATCTTCAACCCGGCCCGTGTCAAGGTGAAGGCCATGACCAAGGAGATGCCGAAGAAATATTGGCGCAACATGCCCGAAACGGCGTTGATCGGGGACCTGATCGCCGGCGCCCAGGCGCGGGAGGCGGAGATGATCGAAAGGAGCGCGGCAATGCCGAAGCGCGAACCCGTCGAACGCCCAACAAATGTGGAAAGCGCCTGGCTGGCGGTGAAGCAGGACGCAGCCGACTGCACCCGCTGCGACCTCTATAAATGCGCCACGCAGACGGTGTTCGGGGAAGGTCCGCTGGACGCGCAAATCCTGTTCGTCGGCGAGCAGCCGGGCGACCAGGAGGATCTGGCCGGCCGCCCCTTCGTCGGACCCGCCGGTCAGCTGTTCGATGCGGCGTTGGAAGAAGCCGGGATCGACCGGACGCGAACCTATGTCACCAACGCGGTCAAGCATTTCAAATTCCAGCTGCGCGGTAAGCGGCGACTACACAGCAAGCCCGACGGCGGAGAGATCAAGGCCTGTCGCTGGTGGCTGGAGCAGGAGCTGGACCTGATCCGCCCGCCGCTCACTGTGGCGCTCGGCGCAACGGCGGCGCGGTCCCTGTTCGGTAAGGTGGTGACCATCACCAGCCTGCGCGGCAAGCCGCAGCAGCTAGCCGACGGCAGCGAATGCTGGGTGACGGTGCACCCCAGCGCGCTACTCCGCGCACCCGACGAAGAAGCACGGCGCGAAGGGCGGAAAATGTTCGTCGCCGACCTGAAGCGGATCAGGAAGCGCGCTGAGGCGCTGGCCGCTTAAGAGTCTGCCCAGCGCCGCAGCAGGTTGTGGTAGCAGCCGGTCAGCGAGA
>DASWTR010000392.1:0-4675 GCA_036402035.1 Sphingomicrobium sp. | reverse complement strand
GATCTCTTCGACACAAGCGCATGATTGCGGCCGCAATCATGCACTTGTGCTCGGTCGCTCAAGATGGGGTGGCCGGCGCCCGGATCAGGGGGTGGGGGGGGCGGGCGCCGGCCTAGCTCTAATTTAGAAGCTCAGCGGCACTTGACCCGGCTGCGGTCGATCTCCCGGCCGATCAGCGCGCCTGCCGCGGCGCCCAGGATGGTGCCGGTCGCGCGCTCGCCGCGGGTGTCGACCGCGCGGCCGAGCAGCGCGCCGCCCGCCGCCCCGACGATCAGGCCAGTTGTGCCGTTGGGCCGCTTGCAGCGATACCGCCCCTTGGAATCCTGCCAGACCCGGCCTTTGTAATAGCCGTCGCGGGCAAAGGCCGGCGTGGCGGGAAGGGTAGGCACCATCAATGCCGCCGCGGTCAGCGTCAGAACGGTTTTACGCATTATCGGAATTCCCCTTATTGGTGCCGCGCCTTGAAACGCGGTTGTTGGACATCAGTTTGGCGATGAAACGACCGCTGGCCAGAGGAAGGTTAGCGGTAAATCGCCAGTTTACGGTGAATCGTTGGGCTTAGAGGGACAGACAGGTCTAACGCGGACGGCTTGCCAAGCAAGCGGAGGCTTAGGATAGGCGAAAAATGGCGACGAGAGGCGAGCATCTGGTTCGGGCCGACCGGCGATTTGTCACCGGCGCTGGGCTGCTCGGCCGCATCGCAGCGCCCGGATTCAGGCACGTCCTCGACCTGATCCATCAACGGCTCGAGCGAGGAGGGATCGACGCGACCCTGCCGGACGGCGCGCGGCGGAAGCTCGGCTTTCACCGGCCGGGGCCGGTGGCGACCGTCCATCTCAATAGCTGGATGGCGTTGATACGACTGGCGACGAGCGGCTCGGTCGGCTGGTACAAGGCGTGGGCGGCAGGCGAATGGACGTCGCCCGACCCGGTGCCCCTGTTCGAACTGTTCACCCTGAACGGCCAGTCGCTCGGCGAAGTCGGGCGGGCCAAGGGAATGATGCGCCGGATCAACCGGCTGGCCCATCAACTGCGCGACAACGGGCTGGGCCAGGCGAGGCAGAACATCGCCGCACATTACGACCTCGGCAACGACTTCTATGCCGAGTGGCTCGACCCGAGCATGACCTATAGCTCCGCGCGGTTCGCGCCCGGCGACACGCTTGAGGGGGCCCAGCGGCGCAAGGTGGGCTCCATGCTCGACCGGGTCCAGGTCAAGCCCGGAGACCGACTATTGGAGATCGGGTGCGGGTGGGGGACGTTGGCGATCGAGGCCGCACGGCGAGGAGCCGATGTGGTCGGCCTGACCTTATCTGCCGAGCAAAAAAGTTGGGCTGAGGAAAAGGTTGCCGTCGCGAATTTGTCGGACAAGATAGAAATTCGGCTGCAGGACTATCGCGAGATCAATGAGCAATTCGACGGGATTGTGTCGGTGGAGATGGTCGAGGCAGTGGGCCAGCGCTGGTGGCCGGCCTATCTCGATTCGATCGCACGCAATTTGAAGCCGGGCGGCCGGGCCGCGCTGCAGTTCATCAGCATCCGGCACGAGCTGTTCGAAGGCTATTCGCGTAACGCGGACTTCATCCAAACCTATATCTTTCCCGGCGGCATGCTGATCGACGAACCCCAGTTCGAGGCGCTGGCCAGGGAGCGCGGATTAAGCTGGGAGCAGCGCGACAGCTTCGGTTCCGACTACGCCGAAACGCTTCGGCAGTGGCGCGAGCGCTATGACGCCGCGGTCGCCGATGGCCGGCTGAAGGATTTCAGCGACCGCTTCCATGACCTGTGGCGCTACTACCTGATGTATTGCGAGGGCGGGTTTCGCGGCGGCGGGATCGATGTTGCCCAGGTGACGATGGTGAAGGGCTAGGGCTCGACGCGAAACCTGCTGCCGGTTTCGGCATCGCTTTGTAGCCGTTCGAGGATCGCGCTTGCCACTACCTCCGGCGGTTTGACACTGTCTGGTTCCTCGCCAGGGAAAGCGAGCTGACGCATCTGGGTACGGGTCGCGCCGGGATCGCAGATCTGCACGCGAAGCTTGCCGGCATAGGCGGTCTCGTCAGCATAGGCGCCGAGCAACGTGTCGAACGCCGCCTTCGACGCGCCATAGCCGCCCCAGAAAGCCCGCGGCTCTTCGCCGACCGACGAGGTGATGCCGATGACGTCCGCCTTCTCGGCGCGGCGGAGCAGAGGATCGAAGGCGGCGATCAGCGCCTGGTTGGCAAGCACGTTGAGCTTGAACACGCGCTCCAATTCCTTCGCGTCGAGATGTTCGACGGGCGAAAGGGAGCCGAGCATCGCGGCGTTCAGGATAAGGATGTCGAGGCTGCCCCAGCGTTCGGCGACCGCCTGGGCGAGCTTGGCAATTCCGTCGCTGTCGCCCAGGTCCATCGGCGCGATGGTGGCGGTACCGCCGGCTTGGTGGATCCGTTCCTCGACCTGCTCCAGCGCGGGTCCGCCGCGGGCGGTGAGGATGACGTGGCCGCCAGCCGCCGCCAGCGCCTCGGCGGTAGCCGCGCCGATGCCGCGACTGGCACCGGTGACAAGCGCGAGTTTTCCTTCGAAGGGCTTGGTGGATTCGGTCATGGCAGGGCCACTAAACGAGGGTGGGCGGGCCGTCACGCGAGTAAATCGCGTGACGTCAGTCCTTGCTTCGCAAGGCTGGCCGGCCTTTGCCGTCTCTTCGCGCTGCTAACGATTGCTGCGCAATCGCTTCGCTGCGCTCGGCGGCCCGCCTGGCGCCAGCCTAGCGGCTGGCTACCAGGCTCAGCGGCTTCAGCTTTCCATCCTTGTCGCAGTCGGTCAGCGACGTGGGATAATTGCCGGTGAAGCAGGCGTCGCAACGCTGCGGCGCCGTGGCGTCGCGATGGTCGCCGAGCGCTCGATAGAGGCCGTCGATCGAGATGAAGGCGAGGCTGTCGGCATTGATGTAGCGCGCCATCTCCTCGACGTTCATCTGGCTGGCGATCAGCTTGGATCGCTCGGGCGTGTCCACGCCGTAGAAGCAGCTGAACTTGGTCGGCGGCGAGGCGATGCGCATGTGCACCTCCTTGGCGCCGGCTTCGCGCATCATCTGGACGATCTTTACCGAGGTGGTGCCGCGGACGATGCTGTCGTCGATCAGCACGACCCGCTTACCCTCGATCAGCGCGCGGTTGGCATTGTGCTTCAGCTTGACGCCGAGGTGACGAACTTCCTGGTTCGGCTGGATGAAGGTCCGGCCGACATAGTGGGAGCGGATGATGCCAAGCTCGAACGGGATGCTGGCTTCCTGGCTGAAGCCGAGCGCGGCGGGAACGCCGGAGTCCGGCACGGGAACGACGATATCGGCCTCGACCGGGGCCTCGCGGGCCAGCTCGGCGCCGATATTCTTGCGCACCTCATAGACCGAGGTGCCCTCGATGATGCTGTCGGGCCGCGAGAAATAGACATGCTCGAAGATGCAGGGGCGGGGGGCGGCCGGCGCGAACGGGCGGAAGCTGCGCACTCCGCTCTCGTTGACGATGATCAGCTCGCCCGGCTCGACGTCGCGGAGGTAGCTGGCGCCGATCACGTCGAGCGCGACGGTTTCCGAGGCGAAGATGGTCGCTTCGCCGAGCTTGCCCATGACCAGCGGGCGGATGCCCAAGGGATCGCGGCAGGCGACCAGGCCTTCGGGAGTCAGGCACAGCAGCGAATAGGCGCCTTCGACCTGGCTCAACGCGTCGGTCAGCCGGTCGAGCGGGCTGGTGTAGCTGGAGGTCGCAACCAGGTGGATGATGACTTCGGTATCGCTGGTCGACTGGAAGATCGAGCCGCGCCGGATCAGCGCGGCACGGAGCGTCATGGCGTTGCTGAGGTTGCCGTTATGCGCGACGGCGAAGCCGCCTTCCGCCAAGTCCGCGAACAGCGGCTGGACGTTGCGCAGCGCGGTCTCGCCGGTGGTGGAGTAGCGGACATGGCCAATGCCGACCTTGCCCGACAGCTTGCGAATGATGTCGTCGCGGTCGAAGTTGCCGGCGACATGGCCCATGGCGCGATGGGCGTGATAGTTGGTGCCGTCGAAGCTGACGATGCCGGCCGCTTCCTGGCCGCGGTGCTGCAGCGCATGGAGGCCAAGCGCGACGAAACTGGAGGCTCCCTCGGCGCCCCAGATTCCGAAAATGCCGCATTCCTCGCGCAGCTTATCGTCATCGAATGGATTGGTGGTCAGCATTTTTTCCCCGAATCCCCGGTGTTTGGCGCCATATAGGTGAGCGAGGCGCATTTGTCGCCTTCCACCTGTCTCAAAGCTGAAACATAGTGACCGGATGCGATCGATCCTGCCTCTGAGCCTGCTGCTCGCCGCCTGCTCGCAACAGCCTGCCGAGCAAACGCTCACTACTGGCGTGTTCGCCGGCAGGGGGTCGGGAGATCGGCTATGTATAGCGGGCGAGCCCGGCAATTATCGTGGCGGCCTCATCATATTCGGCGAAGGTGACGTGAACTGCTCGGCGACCGGCCGTATCGAGGTTCAGGGACCAACTATTGCCCTTGTCCCTCGCGGAGAGGGCGATTGCCGGATTCCTCTATCGATAGACGAAGGGGTCATTCGAATTGGCGAGGTCCCGGCCGCCTGCTCCTATTACTGCGGTCCAGGGGCTAAACTTTCAGGCAATGCATTTCCCCTGTCGAGCCAAGCGCAGACGCGGGATGG
>DASWTR010000391.1:0-2173 GCA_036402035.1 Sphingomicrobium sp. | reverse complement strand
ATCCCCACTAGCCGACTCGACCGCTACGCCATCGGCCTCAGCGGGCTATGCCTCGTGCATTGCCTCGCGACCTCGGTGCTGCTCGCTTTGGTCTCGGCAGCCGGCAGCATGCTCGGTGCGGAATGGATTCACGAGACTGGGCTCGCTCTGGCGATGGTGATGGGCGGCATTTCTTTGGGCCGCGGCATCCTCGAGCATGGCTATTCCATGCCAAGCGCGGTGGGCGGGCTTGGCTTGGGAGTCATGGCCGGGGCGCTGACCCTGCCTCACGATGGCAGCGAGGCGCTCTATACGGTCGTCGGAGTGGCGATCCTGGCGCTCGGCCACCGGTTGAACTTCATCGCGGCTGAGTGAGCGACTCCGCTTGCGGCTAGGAGCCGCAAAGCCTATCTTTCAACCATGTCAGCTCATTCCCATCAGCTTCATCAGGGCAATGCGCTCCGCGATGCTGCGGCGCGCCGCATGGCCGAGCGCGGCGAGCAGTGGACCGACATGCGCGCCTCGGTGTTCGATGCGCTGGCGGGGTTCGACAAGCCGGCCAGCGCCTACGACATCGCGGAGGCAGTGTCCAAGGCGCGCGGCAAACGGGTCGCGGCGAACAGCGTCTATCGAATCCTCGACCTGTTCGTCGGCACCAACCTGGCCCGCCGCGTGGAAAGCGCCAATGCCTATGTCGCCAACCAGCACCCTGGCTGCCTGCACGACTGCATTTTCCTGATCTGCGACAATTGCGGTCAGGCTACGCATATCGACGACGACAAATTGTCGGGAGGGGTCCGTAACGCCGCCGAACATGCCGGCTTTGCCGAGGTGCGCCCGGTGATTGAGGTCCGCGGCCGCTGCGGCGATTGCAATTAAAGCAGTCGGCCGACGGCTGAGCATTTCCTGATTAATTGCTGAAATCGCGACTGATTGATGACAGGGCCGCCGCCAAGGGATAAGTGCGCCGCAATGTCCGACCGTCCCGACACGCCACTGCTCGACCAAGTCCATTACCCGGCTGACATCCGCCGGTTGGACAAGGAGCAATTGCCCCAGCTGGCCGATGAACTGCGCTCCGAAATGATTTCGGCCGTGTCGCAGTCGGGCGGACATCTGGGCTCGGGGCTGGGCGTGGTCGAGCTGACCGTCGCCATCCACTATGTGTTCGACACGCCGGCTGACAAGTTGATCTGGGACGTCGGGCATCAATGCTATCCGCACAAGATCGTTACCGGACGGCGCGACCGGATCCGTACTATCCGACAGGGTGGGGGCTTGAGCGGCTTCACCAAGCGCGCCGAGAGCGAATATGACCCGTTCGGCGCCGCGCACAGTTCGACCAGCATTTCCGCGGCGCTCGGCTTCGCCATCTCTAATAAGCTGGCCGACAAGCCGGGCCGCGCCATCGCGGTGATCGGCGACGGGGCGATGAGCGCCGGCATGGCCTATGAGGCGATGAATAATGCCCATGAAGCGGGCAACCGGCTGATTGTCATCCTCAACGACAATGACATGTCGATCGCGCCGCCGGTCGGCTCGCTGCGCAACAGCCTGGCGAGGCTGGTGTCGTCGGGCATGTATCTGGGCCCGCGGCGCCTTGCGCAAAAGTTCGCGCGCTCACTCCCAAAACCGCTCCATCACGCCGCGCGCAAGATGGAGGAATATACTCGCGGCTGGGTAACCGGCGGCACCTTGTTCGAGGAATTGGGCTTCTATTATGTCGGTCCGGTCGACGGGCATAATGTCGAGGCGTTGGTCGAGGTGCTCGAGAACGTCCGCGACGCCGATGAGGGGCCGATCCTGGTCCATGCGGTGACCAAGAAGGGCAAGGGCTACGGCCCGGCCGAGAATGCCGCCGACAAATATCATGGCGTGGTCAAGTTCGACATCGTCTCGGGCAAGCAGGACAAGGGGCCAGGTGGTGGGCCGCCGGCCTATACCGCGGTGTTCGCCGATGCGCTGAAGGCGGAAATGGCGCGCGACGAGAAGGTCGTCGCCATCACCGCGGCGATGCCCTCGGGCACGGGCCTGGACAAGGTCGAAGCGGCTGTCCCGGATCGCACCTTCGATGTCGGCATTGCCGAACAGCATGCGGTGACCT
The DNA here is from genome assembly GCA_036402035.1 of Sphingomicrobium sp. Taxonomy (GTDB): domain Bacteria; phylum Pseudomonadota; class Alphaproteobacteria; order Sphingomonadales; family Sphingomonadaceae; genus Sphingomicrobium. The sequence continues at coordinate 90 of DASWTR010000391.1, read as the reverse complement.
TCGCCGCGGGACTAGCCGCTCAGGGGCATCGTCCCTTCTGCGCGATTTACTCGACGTTTCTGCAGCGCGCCTATGACCAAGTGGTCCACG
>DASWTR010000390.1:0-3184 GCA_036402035.1 Sphingomicrobium sp. | reverse complement strand
CGCAGCGCAGCGACGCTCGATCGCGAACATGACGAGGCAGACCGCCGCTCGGGACGCAAGATCGAATGTCCCCTCTTGTTGCTGTGGGATGGCGATGGGGCGCTCGAAAACTGGTACACCGAACAAGGCGGTCCGATTGGCATCTGGGAGAATTGGGCGACGGACGTCCGCGGCAGGCGGATGACTGGCGGCCACTTCTTTCCCGAATCCGAGCCGGAAGCGACCGCGAGCGCGCTCCGCTCCTTCTTCCTCGGCGATTAGTCGAACAGGCTGGAGACTGAGCTCTCGTCTGCGATGCGGTGGATCGCCTCGCCGAACAAGGGCGCGATGGTCAGGCGGCGGATCTTGCCGCCTTCGCTCAGGCCCTCGCGATAGATTGTGTCGGTGACGACCAGCTCGGTCAGCACGCTTGCTGCAACGCGCGCCTCGGCGGCGCCCGACAACACGCCATGGCTGCAATAGGCGATCACCTCGGTCGCGCCCTGGTCCTTCAGCGCCGCGCCGGCGTTGCACAGGGTGCCCGCGCTATCGACGATATCGTCGACCAGGATGCAGCAATGTCCTTCGACGTCGCCGATGATGTTCATCACCTCGGACTCGCCCACCCGCTCGCGGCGCTTGTCGACGATCGCCAGCGGGGCGTTGTCGAGCCGCTTGGCCAGGCTTCGGGCGCGGACCACGCCGCCGACGTCGGGCGACACCACCATCAGATTCTTGCCCGAGTAGCGCGCCTGGATGTCGGCAGCCATGACCGGCGCGGCCCAGAGATTGTCGGTCGGGATGTCGAAGAAGCCCTGGATCTGCCCGGCGTGGAGATCCATCGTCAGCACCCGGTCGGCGCCGGCGACGGTGATCAAATTGGCGACCAACTTGGCCGAGATCGGGGTGCGCGGTCCCGGCTTTCGGTCCTGGCGGGCGTAACCGAAATAGGGGATGACCGCGGTGATCCGCTTGGCCGAGGCGCGCTTCAGCGCATCGATGCAGATCAGCAGTTCCATCAGATTGTCATTGGTCGGATAGCTGGTCGATTGGACCACGAACACATCCTCGCCGCGGACATTCTCGTGAATCTCGACGAACACTTCCTCGTCCGCGAACCGCCGGACACTGGCCTCGGTCAGCGGCAGCTCGAGATATTCGGCGATCGCCCGGGCGAGCGGCTGATTGCTGTTACCGGCGAGCAATTTCATGTGAGGCACTTCCCCTGGCCCGAGACGAGCGTCCTTCGCGTGCCTTAGAAAGGGGGAACGGAATGGGCAAGGTTGCGTAGGGTAGGTTCGACGCTAAATCGGGACAGCCGTGACAGACCGCCTCCGTATCGCCCTAGTCCAGTTGAGCCAGCGGATTGGCGACCTGACCGGCAATGCCGAGCAGATACTCGAGTGGCGCGCCCGGGCCGCGGCCGAGGGCGCCGATCTGGTGATGGTGCCGGAGCTTCAGCTGACCGGCTATCCGCCCGAAGATTTGGTGTTGAAGCCGGAGTTCGTCCGCCAGACGATGGAGGCGGCCGAACGGCTGGTCGACGCCACCGCCGATGGCGGGCCGGCGCTCATGTTCGGGACGATCCATTCCGACGACGGCGTCAATTACAACGCTTTCCTACTGGCCGAAGGCGGCCGCGTTGCCGGTCGGACTCTAAAGCATGAGCTGCCCAACTACGGCACCTTCGACGAGAAGCGGGTCTTTGCCCACGGCCCGCTGCCCGAGCCGATTGCGTTTCGCGGGGTGAAGCTGGGCGTCCCGATCTGCGAGGATATCTGGCGGGAATCGGTTTGCCAGCATCTCGCTAATGCCGGCGCGGAGATGCTGCTCGTCCCCAATGGCAGCCCCTATGAAGCCGACAAGGACGATCTCCGGCAGAAGCTGGTAAGGGAGCGGGTCGTCGAGACCGGTCTGCCGATCGCCTATCTCAACCGAGTCGGCGGGCAGGACGAGCTGGTATTCGACGGATCGAGCTTCGTCACCAACGACGATGGCGGCATCGCGGTGCAGATGCCCGACTTCGAGGAGGCGATGGTGGTCACGGATTGGGTTCGCACCGCCAATGGCTGGCGTTGCGAGCCGAGCCAGCGGGCAACGCTCTCGCCCTATCCGGAAGACATGTACCGGGCGATGATGGTGGCGTTGCGCGACTATGTCACCGCCAACGGTTTTCCCGGAGTGATCCTCGGCCTGTCGGGCGGGATCGGCAGCGCGCTGTCCGCCGCGGTCGCGGTCGACGCGCTGGGCGCGGACAAGGTCCACTGCGTGATGATGCCGTCGAAATATACATCGGATGATAGCCTCGAAGATGCCGCCGACTGCGCCCGGCTGCTCGGCGTGCGCCATGACGTCATTCCGATCGTGCCGGCGGTTGCCGCGATCGAACAGATGCTTCCGGACCTCGCCGGAACGGCGGCGGAAAATGTCCAGGCGCGGCTGCGCATGGTGACGCTGATGGCGCTGTCCAACGCCCGCGGCGACATGCTGCTGACGACCGGCAACAAGAGCGAGATGAGCGTCGGCTATGCCACCCTCTACGGGGACATGGCCGGCGGCTATTCGGTGCTGAAGGACGCTTATAAGACCACCTGCTTCGCCCTGTCCCACTGGCGCAATGCCAACAAGCCCAAGGGCGGGTTGGGCCCGAGCGGCCCAGTGATGCCGCAGCGGGTGATCGACAAGCCGCCAACCGCCGAGCTACGCCCCAACCAGAAGGACGAGGACAGCCTGCCGCCCTATGCCCTGCTCGACCGGATCCTCGAGGCGCTGGTCGAGAAGGAATTGTCGGTCAAGGAAGCGGTCGCCTCAACCGGCGCCGATCTCGCGATCGTCGCCGATATCGAAAGAAAGCTGCTTCGCGCCGAGTATAAGCGCCGCCAGGCTCCGCCAGGCGTCAAGCTTGGCAGCCGCAACTTCGGCCGCGACCGGCGCTATCCGATCACCAACGCTTTCCATACCAGCTGACACAGGAACCCGACATGCGCCGCATGATGATTGCCGCCCTCCTTTCCGTTGCGGCCTGCACGGAGCAGAAGTCCGCTGAGCTTCCAGCCAACGAGGTGGTCGCGCCGCCCGCCCAGACCGAGGCAAAAGCTGAAGTTCCCAGCCTCGAAGGCAGCTGGCAGGTGACGATGATCGATGGTGCCGAAGCCAAGCCGCTTGGCATGACGGCGACCATCGGCGGCGGCCAAGCCAGCCTCTC
>DASWTR010000389.1:0-7694 GCA_036402035.1 Sphingomicrobium sp. | reverse complement strand
CGCGCGGCGGCCCAGACCGGGATTGAGAAGGTCGTCACCAACGCGACCAAACTGGGTGTCGGCAATTACGACCGCTATCTGTCCATCGCGCTCGGCGCCGGCGACACGACGGTATTGAAGCTGACCAACGCCTATGCGGTGTTGGCGAACAATGGCAGGTCGGTGACGCCAACCGTGATCGACTATGTTCAGGATCGCAACGGCAAGGTCCTCTATCGGACCGACAATCGCTGCCAGGTGATGGAAGCCGACAATGGCGGCGCCTGCAATGCGGCCGACTGGGACGGCAAGGCGATGCCGCGGCCGCCGTCGCGCCAAAAGCAGCTGCTCGACCCCCAGGCGGCCTATCAAATGGTGCACATACTGGAAGGCGTGGTCGAGCGCGGCACAGCCACGGTGCTGCGTGACCTCGACCGGCCGTTGTTCGGCAAGACCGGCACCACCTCCGGCCCAACCAACGTCTGGTTCATCGGCGGCACGCCCGAGGTCGTCGCGGGCGTGTATATCGGTTACGACCAGCCGCGGCCGATGGGCCACGCCGCCCAGGGCGGGCGGGTAGCGGCGCCGATCTTCAAGCAATTCGCGCAGGTCGCGTTCAAGGACATGCCGAAGGTGCCGTTCGTGGCTCCGGCAGGCATCCGGATGGTGCGCATCGATCGGGCGACGGGCAAGCGCGTGTTCGGCAATTTCCCGACCGAGACCGATCCGAAATCATCGGTCATCTGGGAGGCATTCCAGCCCGAGACCGAGCCGCGGCGGGCCTTCCGCCGAAGCGTCGAGCTGGCAAGCGCGCGGGAGAGCGATGACGAGACGAGGCCCGCGCCGAGACAGGCCGCGGTTCGCCGCCGGGCGCCGGCACAGCAGCGCGCGCCCGCCGACAGCGGCGAATTCTTGCAAAGGCAGGGTGGGATTTACTAACGCCCTCTAAGCCTGCGTCACGCAGCATAGTTTCAAGCGAAAGAACCCGTCATGCGCGCCGAAGCGCAAGCTCATATCGACCAGATCAATGCCGCCACGGCGCTGCTGCGCCGGTTCCTCGACTGGGACCGGGCCCAGCGCCGCCTGGGCGAGCTCAACGCCAAGGTCGAGGATCCGACGCTGTGGGACGACCCCAAGGCGGCGCAGGAGGTGATGCGCGAACGCCGCCGGCTCGAGGAAGCGATCGGTGCGACGCAGAAGATCGAGACCGAGCTCAAGGACACGGTCGAGCTGATCGAAATGGCGGAGCTGGAAGGCGACACCGGGCTGGTCGACGACGGCGTCCAGGCGCTCGGCGAACTGGCCGAGCGGGCGGAAAAGGACAAGGTCGCCGCGCTGCTTGCCGGAGAAGCCGACGCCAACAACAGCTATATCGAAATCAACGCTGGCGCCGGCGGCACCGAGAGCAACGACTGGGCGGGGATGCTGCAGCGCATGTACACCCGCTGGGCCGAGCGTCACGGGATGAAGGTCGAGCTCGTCGACCATCACGCGGGCGAGCAGGCTGGCATCAAGTCGGCCACCCTGCTGATCAAGGGCGAGAATGCGTACGGCAATTTGAAGGTCGAGGGCGGGGTCCACCGGCTGGTGCGGATCAGCCCCTACGACAGCTCGGCGCGGCGCCACACCAGCTTCGCCTCGGTCTGGGTCTATCCCGAAGTCGATGAGGACATCGACATCGAGATCAACGAATCCGACCTTCGGATCGATACTTATCGGGCGTCTGGCGCGGGCGGGCAGCATGTCAACACGACCGACAGCGCGGTCCGGATCACCCATATGCCGACCGGCATCGTCGTCGCCTGCCAGAACGAGCGCTCACAGCACAAGAACCGCGCCCAGGCCTACAAGCAACTCAAGGCACGCCTGTACGAGGCCGAGCTGCAGAAGCGCGAAGCGGAAGCCAATGCGGCAAACGCCGCCAAGACCGATATCGGCTGGGGGCACCAGATCCGCTCCTACGTGCTCCAACCCTATCAGCTGGTGAAGGATCTGCGTACCGGCGTCACCTCGACCGCACCGTCGGACGTGCTCGATGGCGACCTGGACAGGTTCATGGCCGCCGCCCTGTCGCAGCGCGTGACCGGCGAAAAGGTGGACGTCGAGGATGTCGACTAGAGCGCTCTTCGCGCTCTTTTTGTTTGGGCTATCCGCCTGTCGGGCGGAGCCCAGTCAGCGCAGCTTCCCGAAGGCGGGGCGCGATGTCGCGCCGATCGTCGGCGAAAGCTTTTCCACCGAGGATGCGCGCGATCGGGTCGGCGAGGCGGAAGAGGTGATGCGCCTCGCCGAGGTCGCGCGCGGCATGTCGGTAGCCGATATTGGCGCCGGCGAGGGTTATTACACGGTCCGTTTGTCGCCGCTGGTCGGCCCGCGCGGACGGGTTCTGGCGGAGGACATTGTTCCGGCGACACGCGACCGGCTGGCGCAGCGCGTCCAGCGCGAGAATCTGGAGAATGTCGCGGTCAGGCTTGGGACCCCGGCCGATCCGATGCTGCCCAGGGGCTCGTTCGACCGGATCTTCCTGGTCCACATGTATCATGAGGTGACCGAGCCCTATGAGTTTCTGTGGAACCTGCGCGACGGGCTCAGGCCGAATGGGCAGGTGATCGTCGTCGACTCCGATCGCCCCGTGAAGCGGCACGGCATGCCGCCGAAGCAATTGGCGTGCGAATTCGCGGCGGTCGGAATGAGGCCGGAAAAGGTCGCCCGCCTGTCGCACACCGACGCCTATTTTGTTGCCTTTCGGTCGACCGGACCGAAGCCGGAGCCCTCGGCAATCAACCCATGCAGAATGCGGAGCTAGAGCAGCCCCAACCGGCGCATGCTCGTGCAGGCCTTTCCGGCGAAGATCAGATGGTCGAGCACGGGAAGGTCGAACGGCTCCCCGGCCCTGACCAGCCTACGCGTGGCGCGGCAGTCGGCGCCGCTGGGCCTGGCATCGCCGCTCGGGTGATTGTGGGCCAGGACCAGACCGGTACTGCCGAGCCGCGTTGCGGCGGCGATGATGCTTCTGACAGGCAGATCGACCGATTCCGGCCCGCCTTCGTAGCATTCCAGGTCGAGGCACCGGGCGTGATCATCGACATGCGCGACCCACAGTCGCTCCCGATCGTCGACGCCTGGCTGGAAACAGGTAGCAAAAAACCGGCGGGCGGCCTGATGCCCGTTGAGCAGAGCAGGAAATTCGGCACGCTGAACCTGCATGCCGAACTAGTTATGGAAGACACGCCGGCGCGCCTAAGCCAACTATGTCCAATCCGGACCGTTCGCGGCGCGAAACTGGTGCTGGACGGCGTCCGCTGGCGGGCTAGGGTGGGGCTATGCGGCAATATCTCGATTTGATGCAGCGGATCCTCGACGAAGGTGTCGAGCAGATGGACCGCACCGGTACCGGCACCTTGTCGCTGTTCGGAGCGCAGATGCGGTTCGACCTTGCCCGGGGCTTTCCGCTGCTGACGACCAAAAAGCTCCATTTGCGATCAATCATCGTCGAGCTGCTGTGGTTCTTGCGCGGCGACACCAATGTCCGCTGGCTGCAGGAACGCAAGGTCAGCATCTGGAACGAATGGGCCGACGAGAGTGGCGACCTTGGCCCGGTCTACGGCAAGCAATGGCGCGATTGGGAGACTGCGGATGGGCGCCATGTCGACCAGATTGCCAACCTGATCGAGCTGATCCGCCGCGATCCCGGCTCCCGGCGCCAGATCGTCACCGCCTGGAACCCGGGCGAGATCGAGCGGATGGCGCTGGCGCCATGTCACTGCCTGTTTCAGACGCAGGTCGCGGCGGGGCGGCTCAACCTGCAGCTTTATCAGCGCAGCGCCGATTTCTTCCTGGGCGTGCCGTTCAACATCGCCTCATATGCGCTGCTGACCCATATGCTGGCGCGCGAATGCGGGCTGGAGCCGGGGGTCTTCGTGTGGACCGGCGGCGACGTGCATCTTTATTCCAACCATCTCGAGCAGGCCCGTCTCCAGCTCGGCCGCGAACCTCGGCCGTTGCCAAGGCTGGTGATGAAGGACCGGGGCCAGAATATCTTCAACTATGAGGCGGAAGACTTCGCCTTCGAAGCCTATGATCCCCATCCGCACATTTCCGCGCCCGTCGCGGTCTAACTCGTCGCTTTTGACGAACATTTCGCCTGCGTGATGGCACCAATTGCCGATGTGTTGCGTTCGTTCAGCCGCAAGACAGGAGGAAGTGCCATGTTTCGCAAGGTAATGACCATATTGCTGATCGGCGGAAGTATCGCTGTCACGGCATGCAACACCGGTCGCGGCGCGGGCGAGGACGTTGAATCGGCGGCGAACGCAGTCGACAACGCGACCTGATCTGAGCCATGGTCGTTACGCCATTAAAGGAGTTCGACCATGGTTCGTAAGGTGACCACTTTGCTGCTGATCGGCGGCGCGCTGGCGATTTCGGCGTGCAACACGGTCCGGGGCGCAGGCGCAGATCTGGGATCGGCCGCCAACTGCACCGAAAACGCCATCCACGGCGGCAACTGCTGAGCCAGGCTTAGCAGGCAAAAAAGAAGCCCCGCTGGAGACGATCCAGCGGGGCTTTTTTGTTGGGCGAATTGCCGAGCGACTTAGTCGTTCAGATATTCGCCGGCATCCGCATCGCTGCCGCTGCCCGAGGGGGCAACCGACGCCAGCGGGTCGGAGTTGGTCGCCGCTTCCGGCCCCTGGGCCAGCTCGGCGGCATGTTCCTGAGCGGCCGTCGCCGGCGCGATCAGCGCTTCCTGCAGCTTGCGCTGCTGGGCCCGGAGCGCGGCATCGCGGCTCGAAGCGGCAATGCGCATCCGGTTCATGCCCGCGCCGGTACCCGCCGGGATCAACCGGCCGACGATGACATTCTCCTTGAGGCCGTTGAGCGTGTCGATCTTGCCCTGGACCGACGCCTCGGTGAGGACGCGCGTCGTCTCCTGGAAGGAGGCGGCCGAGATGAAGCTGCGGGTCTGCAGGCTCGCCTTGGTGATGCCGAGCAGCACCGGCTTGCCCTCGGCGGGCTTCTGCTTCTTCTCCAGCTTGGCGTTGATCTCGTCCATCTCCTCGCGGTCCACCTGCTCGCCGGCCAGGAGGGTGGTGTCGCCGCCGTCGGTGATCTCGACCTTCTGCAGCATCTGGCGAACGATCACCTCGATGTGCTTGTCGTTGATCTTCACGCCCTGGAGTCGATAGACTTCCTGGATTTCTGACACGAGATATTCCGCCAGGGCCTCGACGCCGAGGACCTCGAGGATGTCGTGCGGATCGGGCGAGCCGCCGACCAGATTATCGCCGCGCTTGACGTAATCGCCTTCCTGCACGTCGATGACCTTCGACTTTGGCACCAGATACTCGACCGCCTCCGAACCGTCGTCGGGGATGATCGCGATCTTGCGCTTGGCCTTATAGTCCTTCTTGAAGCTGACCTTGCCCGAGACCTTGGCGATAATCGCATTTTCCTTGGGCTTGCGGGCTTCGAACAGCTCGGCGACGCGCGGCAGACCGCCGGTGATGTCGCGGGTACGCGCCGCTTCGCGCGGCATGCGTGCCAGCACTTCGCCGGCCTCGACCGCCTGACCGTCCTCGACCGCGATGACCGCACCCGGGGTAAGCCGATAGACGCCCGCCTCTTCCGCGCCCTTGCCCATCAGGGTCAGGCGGGGACGAAGATCCTCCTTCTTCGACTTGGCGAGGTCGTCGATCACCGCGCGCTGCGAGATGCCGGTCGACTCGTCGGTCTGCTCGACCAGGGTGCGGTTCTCGATCAGGTCCTGATACTTCACCGTGCCCGCACGCTCGGTGATCACCGGGCTGAACGAGGGATCCCACTCGGCGATGCGGTCGCCGCGGCTGACGATGTGACCATTCTCCACGAGCAGATGCGCGCCGTACGGGATGCGGTGCGTCGACAGCTCGCGGCCATCCATATCGAGGATGGCGATCTCGCCCGAACGCGACAGCGACAGGTGCCGGCCGCGCGGGTCGGTGATCGTCGGCATGTCGCGTAGCTCGATGGTGCCGTCGACCGGCGCCTCGAGGTTCGACACTTCGTTGAGCTGGGCGGCGCCGCCGATGTGGAAGGTCCGCATCGTCAGCTGGGTGCCCGGCTCGCCGATCGACTGGGCGGCAATGACGCCCACCGCCTCGCCGATGTTGACCGGCGTACCGCGGGCGAGGTCACGCCCGTAGCATTTGGCGCAGACGCCCTGCTTCGAGGCGCAGATCAGCGGTGAGCGGATCTTGATGCCCTGCAGGCCCATTTCCTCGAGCTGGGCGACCATCGGCTCGTCGAGCAAGGTGCCCTCGGCGATGACGACGTCATTCGACTTCGGATCGACAATGTCCTCGGCCGTGGTGCGGCCCAGCACGCGGTCGGCCAGCGAGGCGATGACGGCGCCGCCCTGGACGATGGCGCGCATCTCCAGCGCACGGTCGGTACCGCAATCCTCCTCGACGATGACGGCGTCCTGAGACACGTCGACCAGGCGGCGGGTGAGATAGCCCGAGTTCGCCGTCTTGAGCGCCGTGTCGGCCAGGCCCTTGCGGGCGCCGTGGGTCGAGTTGAAATATTCAAGGACGGTCAGGCCCTCCTTGAAGTTGGAGATGATCGGAGTCTCGATGATCTCACCCGACGGCTTGGCCATCAGGCCGCGCATGCCGGCCAGCTGCTTGATCTGCGCCTGCGAGCCGCGAGCACCGGAATGGGCCATCATGTAGATCGAGTTGATCGGCTGTTCGCGGCCGTCGTCGCCCTTCTTCACCGACGAGATTTCCTTCATCATCTCGCTGGCAACGCGGTCGCCGCAACGCGACCAGGCGTCGATCACCTTGTTGTACTTTTCCTGCTGGGTGATCAGGCCGTCCTGATACTGCTGCTCATAGTCCTTCACGAGCGCGCGGGTTTCGTCGACCAGGCCTTCCTTCGAATCCGGAATGACCATGTCGTCCTTGCCGAAGGAAATGCCCGCCTTGAACGCGTGGCGGAAGCCAAGGCCCATGATGGCGTCGGCGAACAGCACCGTCTCCTTCTGGCCGGTATGGCGATAGACGGTATCGATGACGTCACCGATCTCCTTCTTGGTGAGGAGGCGGTTGACGGTCTCGAACGGCACCTTGTGGCTTTTCGGCAGAGTCTCGCCAAGCAGCATGCGGCCCGGGGTGGTCTCGAACCGCTTCATGAACTGGTTGCCGTCCTCGTCCGTCTGCGGGACCCGGCTGACGATCTTCGAGTGCAGCGTGACCGCGCCGGCCGCCAGCGCCTGGTGCACCTCCTGCATGTCCGACAGCAGCATGCCCTCGCCGGGCTCGCCTTCCTTCGCCATCGACAGATAGTAGAGGCCGAGGACCATGTCCTGCGAGGGGACGATGATCGGCTTGCCGTTGGCGGGCGACAGGATGTTGTTGGTCGACATCATCAGGACGCGCGCTTCCAGCTGGGCCTCGAGGCTCAGCGGGACGTGCACGGCCATCTGGTCGCCGTCGAAGTCGGCATTGAACGCGGCGCAGACCAGCGGGTGAAGCTGGATTGCCTTGCCCTCGATCAGCACCGGCTCGAACGCCTGGATGCCGAGGCGGTGGAGCGTTGGCGCGCGGTTGAGCAGCACCGGATGCTCGCGGATCACCTCGTCAAGGATGTCCCAGACTTCCTTGCGCTCCTTCTCGACCCACTTCTTGGCCTGCTTGAGGGTCATCGACAGACCCTTGGCGTCGAGGCGCGAGTAGATG
>DASWTR010000388.1:0-2718 GCA_036402035.1 Sphingomicrobium sp. | reverse complement strand
CGCGATGGACGCGCCTGATCTTGTTCTCGGCCTCATCATCCAGAACGCCAATGCGCATCGCACGGGCATGGGTCCGACTTGGGAGATGCTGAGGGAATATTGGAAAGCGCCCAACGCCGAGAATGAAGCCGCGGCGATGGCGCACCTCACCTACGAAGGCACGCGCGACCAATATCTTAAAGGCGTTCCGCAAGACATCACCGCAACCATCTCCCCCGAGAATTGGGAGGAGGATTGGCGGGTGATGAGCCAACCCGGCCGACTGGAGGCGCAGCGCGCGCTGGTCTGCAATTATCGCCATTACGTCGAGCGCTTCGATGCGATTGGCGCCTATCTGCGCGACCGGCAGCCACCGGCGCTGATGGTGTGGGGCCGCCACGACATTTATTTCGACATCGCCGAGACTTTGTCCTGGATGCAGGACCTGCCGAGGATGGAGGCGCATATCCTCGACGGCGGACATTTGGTGCTCGAAACCCACGCCGAGCAGGCGGTCGGCTATATGGCCGATTTCGTCCGCAAGACCATGGCCGGGCGGACACAAGCTTGATGGCTTATTTCCTGCTTGGCTTTCTAGCGCTCGTCGCCCTAGGCCTGCTGTGGCTGATGAAGGTGCGCGGATCGATGTTAACCCTGACCGCCGCAGCACTGGCATTCGGTTCGGCGGGCTATGCGCTGCAGGGCAGCCCGGATCTTGCAGGCCAGCCGCGCGCGGCGACGAAACGCGAACCGCCTTTGCCACTGATCGGCGCGCGTCAGGCGATGATGGGTCAGTTCGACTATGCCGATACCTGGCTCAACATGGCCGATGCACTGGCCTCACGCGGCAATACGGCCGACGCAGCGAAACTGCTGCATACCCAGGTCGCCCGCCATCCACGTGACTACAAGCTGTGGGTTGGACTGGGCAACGCGCTGACCGACCATGCGCGAACGATCACGCCTGCTGCGCGGCTTGCCTATGCGCGCGCGGCGGAGCTGGCGCCTGGTTATCCGGCGCCGAAATTCTTCCTCGGCCTGGCCGAAGCGCGCTCGGGCAATCCACAGGAAGCGGTCAGGCTGTGGCGTGAGATCCTGGCCACAGCGGCGCCCAATGCCAGCTGGCGGCCGTTAGTACAGGAAGGGATCATGCTGATGTCGCCGAGGGCGGCACCGCCGCCCCGGGCGAGCAATCAGGCCGGCTCGTAAGCCAGGTCGAGCGCCTCGGCCACCGCCTGGTGGCGGATCTTCCCGCCCGACACGTTGAGCCCGTTGGCCAGATGAGGATCCTCAGCCATCGCCTTCTCTGCGCCGAGGTTCGCCAACCGGATGGCGAACGGCAGGGTCGCGTTGTTGAGCGCAAAGGTCGAGGTACGGGCCACCGCGCCGGGCATGTTGGCGACGCAATAATGGATCACACCATCGACTTCGAACACCGGGTCCTGGTGGGTGGTCGGCCGCGACGTCTCGAAGCAGCCGCCCTGATCGATGGCGATATCGACGAGCACCGAGCCGCGCTTCATCGTCTTCAGCATGTCGCGGGTGACCAGCTTGGGAGCGGCGGCGCCGGGCACCAGCACTGCACCGATCACCAGCTCGGCTTCCTGCACCGCCTGGGCGATCGCCGCCTTGGAGGCGAAGGCCGTCTTGATCTGGCTGGAGAAGAACATGTCGAGCTCGGCCAGGCGGTCGTTATTGATGTCGTAGATGGTGACATCCGCGCGCATGCCGGTCGCCATCTGCGCAGCATTGACGCCGGCGACGCCGCCGCCGAGGATCGCGACCTTTGCAGGAGCCACGCCCGGAACGCCGCCGAGCAGCACGCCGCGGCCGCCGGGCTCCTTCTCGAGGTAATGGGCGCCGACATGCACCGACATCCGGCCGGCGACTTCCGACATCGGCTTCAGCAGCGGCAGCGCGCCGCTCTTCGACGTCACCGTCTCATACGCGATGCAGGTCGCGCCGGACTTCATCAGCCCCTCAGCCTGCGGCTTGTCCGCGGCGAGGTGGAGATAGGTGAACAGCAGGTGCCGCGGCTCGAGCATCGCGATTTCCTGCGCCTGAGGCTCTTTCACCTTCACGATCATATCGCTCTGGGCGAACACGTCGGCGGCAGTCGGGAGGATCTTGGCGCCGACCTTCTCGTAGGCCGAGTCGGAGAAGTCGATGCCGCCTCCGGCCTTGGTCTCGACGAACACCTCGTGGCCGTGGGCGACCAGCTCGGCCACCGAAGCCGGCGTCAGGCCGACGCGATATTCATGGACTTTGATTTCCTTCGGCACGCCGATGCGCATGGAACCTCTCCCTAAAATATTGCCGGCAAATATCCGAAGAACCATCGGAAGTGTTCTGAATCTTGTGCGTATGTCCCCTTAATCCTAAGCAATCGTCCGACGATATGCTCGGATCGCAGGAAATTTTGCTTTGATGGACCAGGTAGACCGGCGAATCCTCAACGAACTGTCTCGTGACGCGGGCCTGACCAGCGCCGCGCTAGGCGAGCGCGTCGGCCTGTCACCATCCGCCGCCCATCGGCGCGTCCGATTGCTCGAACAGCGCGGAATGATCGACGGCTATCGCGCCCGATTGTCGAAAGCAGCCCGCGGCAATCCGTCGATCGTGTTCGTCGAGGTGACTCTGAGCGGGCAGAGCCGCCAGATCCTGGGCGATTTCGAGCAAGCCATCGAACAGGCCGACGAAATCACCGAAGCCCATCTGATGACCGGCCAGTCGGACTAT
>DASWTR010000387.1:0-3640 GCA_036402035.1 Sphingomicrobium sp. | reverse complement strand
GCATCAGCACGCCCCGGACGCGCAACCTGCTAAGTTCGTTCATACCCAGTGACTCCCCAATCACTCGCTCACGCACAGGGCGGCCGGGGCCGCCAATACCAACACTCGCCTGGCCCACAGGGCCGACAACAAATCGCGGTTGCCCTCGACCACCAGCGAGCCCGGCAAGGGCCCGGAAGTCAGTGCGGTCGCTCGCAACCCCTCGGCGTCCGCTCGGCTGACCGGCTGGCCGTCCAGCGGCACCAGAAGCATCCGGCCCTCGGCCGGCGGCGTGAACGCCACCGCCAGCAGGGCCAGCACGGCCAGCGCCAGCTGGGCGACAATCAGGCCGATGTTGCCGGGCACCCATCGCATCCTCCGCTTGTACGGGGAGAATGGTAAATGGCGGGTAAAGCAAAACTGGCGGAAAACCGGAAAATTGCGTCGTTTTGCCGACATTTGGAGGTGTAGATCATCGAACGCTCAGGCAAAGCCGGGCCGGTTGGGCGATACTCCCAACTGCTGGTGGGAAATCCCGCCAACTTTCCCGCCGATGAACCGATCTTCGCAAGAATTTGGCGGAAATCTGCAATTGGCACGCAACTTGATAGGAATGGGGCACGGATTGGCGGCAGGGGTCGCGGGTCCGTAAAAAGGGAGATTGGACCATGTCCGGCTTGAAGATTGAACGTCACCTGATCGCCGCCTTCGCCGCGCTGCTGATGAGCACGATCGCGGTCGGTGCAGCGGTCACTCCGGCCGAAGTTTCGGCCACCCCAGTGGAAGTCGTCACCTATGCCTGAATTGGAACCGATCGTGGCCGTCCCGGCCGTCCGCATCCCGCGGCAGACCGACGACAGGATGGAAGCGGGCACACGCCTGGCGCCGCTTGGCGGCATCCTGTCCGGCCCGATCTTCACCCGTACCCGGGACATCATCGCTGCGAACATGACGGAGCTGCTCGACCGGTCGGAAGACCCGGCCCGAATGATCCGCATGATCATCGTCGAGATGGAAGAGACATTGGTCGAGGTGCGCGCCACCGCCGCCCGCTCGATCGCCGACATCAAGGAAATGCGCCGCGCCTGCAACCGGCTCGACGACCTCCAGCATGGCTGGACCGAGAAGGCCGAGCTGGCGCTGGAGAAGGGCCGCGAGGACCTGGCTCGCGCCGCGCTGGGCGAGAAGCAGAAGGCGGCCGAGATGGCCGAGGGCCTGCATGCCGAGATCAGCCAGATCGAGCAGGTGCTGCGCGGTTATGAGGCCGATATCCAGCGGCTGCAGGCCAAGCTGGCCGAAGCCCGCGCCCGGCAGAATTCGATCGCTTCCCGGATGGAGAGCGCGATGACCCGCGCCCGGACCAGCGAGGTGCTGCACGGCAGCCGCACCGAGGAGGCGTTCGCCAAGTTCGAGATCCTCGAGCGCCGCGCCGACTTCGCCGAAGGCCGCGCCGACGCGCTGGGCCTCGGCGCGCCGAAGAGCCTCGAAGAAGAGATTGCCGAGCTCCGCGCCGCCGACTCCGCCGACGCCGAGCTGGAAGCCATGAAAGCCGCCCGCGCGGCCAGGAACTGAGGGAAGGAAAAAGGGAATGTCCGACCGTTATTCGCTCAATCGTCGCGACAAGAAGCTGGCGGGCGTGTGCTCGACCATCGGCGACATGTTCAACATCGATCCGACCTTCGTCCGCGTCGGCCTCGCCGCGACCGCGATCCTGGTCAGCTGGAAGCTGGCGCTGATCGCCTACGTCGCCGCCGGCATCTACTTTCACATCCAGAAGAACAAGGCGCGTCGGTTCGCCGACCGGCCGAGCGACTTCGAGCGGATGGCCGCCACCGGCCGGACCCGCGCGTCGGTCCACGACCTGCGCACCAAACTGGACGTCAACGACCGCCGGATGATGGCGATCGACCATCATCTCAACAGCCAGAATGACGAGCTCGCGCGCGAGATCGAAGCGCTGAGGGAGGAGAAATAATGGAACCGCTGTCCGTTGCCGCCATCGGCGCCAGCATCCTTCTCGCCATGGGCCTGGCCTCGTTCGCCGGCCTCAAGGGATGGCAGGCCTGGCTCGACTTCAAGCGGCTCGAACTGGCCGCCCAGACCGGCGACCACAGCCTGCCGCCCGCGACCGGCCGGATCGAGCTGGCCGACCTCAAGGAACGGGTGCGCAAGCTGGAAGCGATTGCCGCGGGCATCGACCTTTAACCGCTGAGCGGCACGCCTTCCCCATCCCGTCCCAGGCCTAGGCCGCCTGCCAACCGTCACCGGCAGGCGGCCTTTTTCTTGGATGCGCCGTTCACCTTTGTCGTGGTTAATGATAAGTTGCCGACCGCGGCGAGAAGGGGGAGTGGCCGATGGCAACCGTAGCAGCACCGATCGGGTCAGATGAACGGCGGCGGGACCTTCTGTCCGGCACGCCCCGCGCCCATGCCGTTGATCGATGGATCTATGTGTTCACCGCGGCGAGCTTCATCGCCATTGTGCTGGCCGGTTTCATCCCCAGCTCGCTGGGAAAGATCGCCGCGGTCCAGGCCGGAGAGCGCGGCCCATTTCCGTTGGTCCTGCACTTGCACGCGGTGCTGATGGGTTCGTTCCTGCTGCTACTGCTGGCTCAAACCGTCATGATGGCGACCGGAAGGGAGGCGAACCATCGGCGCCTCGGCTTACTGGCGGCGGTGCTGGTGCCGGCACTGGTGATCGTCGGCCTGGTCCTGGTGCCGACCACCTATCACGGCATCTGGGGCGCCGCCCAGGCGGCTCCGCCGGAAGTCCAAGCGCAACTCCAGGGGCTGCTGTCCTTCCTGGACAATATCATGCTGCTGCAGCTGCGCATTGGCATCCTCTTTCCGCTGTTCCTGATCATCGCCCTGCGGGCGCGAAACAAGGATGCGGGCTTGCATAAGAGGATGATGATCCTGGCCACTGCAATCGCGATCCCGGCCGGAATCGACCGCATTCCCTGGCTTCCGTCCTCCATCCCTGAAAGCCCGCTCTCGGCCGACCTCTACATGCTCCTCGCGATTTCCCCGATGTTCCTCTGGGACGTCATCCGCAACCGCTATGTGCACAAGGCCTATTGGCTCTGGCTCGGCCTCTTCCTGCCGTTCGCAATTGTCGTCCACGGCCTGTGGGACACGCCGTGGTGGCATGCTGCGGCGCGTCAGCTGATGGGCGTCTAGCCGATCAACGCGTAGCCAACCACCAGCACCAGGATCAGCACCAGCACCGCGCCAATCGCGCTTCGAAGGTCACCCATCAGAAGCCGAAGCTGGCGGTCAGCCTGATGTCGCGCCCTGCCAGCGGCGCGTAGTCCTTGAGCAAGCTGGAATGGCGCCGCGCCACCACGTCGAAGATGTTGTGCGCGGCGATGCCCAGGGTCAGCTTCTCGTTGTCGGGCAGCGGGTGCCAGTCGAGCGAGGCGTTGACGAGCGTATAGCCGTCGGTCTCGGTCTCCAGTGGCGCGTTGCGGTTCTGGGCGAAGGCATGCTCGACCTCGAACCGACCTTCCAGCGGACCGCGGCGGCCGCTTAAGCCGCCGAGCAGGCGCAACGGCGGGATCTGCGGCGCCGGGCCGAAATGCTTGACCTTCGCGTGGACATAGTCGGCGACAAAATCTGCATCCCAGTGGATGCCCATCGCATCGCCCAGGTCCGCGTCCGCC
>DASWTR010000386.1:0-1844 GCA_036402035.1 Sphingomicrobium sp. | reverse complement strand
CCCGAGGCTGCCCAGGTGCTGATTGACGGTGGCGCGGCGTTTGTCGGCATCGATAGTCACAACATCGACGACACAAGCACGCGTGGCCGGCCGGTCCATACACTGCTGCTCGGTGCCGACATCCCGATTGGCGAGCATATGACCGGCTTCGAGGGACTGCCGGAAATGGGCTTCCGCTTCACGGCGGTTCCGCCCAAAATCAAGGGCATGGGCACCTTCCCCGTGCGCGCCTTCGCCGTGCTTTCGCGGTGATGATGCTGTTTGCCGCGCTGGCGGCGGCATCGGCTTTCGCCGTTCCGCCGCCCGGCTCCGAATTGCGCAAAGCGGTGCTGAGCGGCCTTCGGCCCGTCATCGAGAAAAGCCTCGGGTCCGATGTCGAGTTCAAGGTGACCCTGATCCGCGTTGATGGCGATTGGGCATTCGTCGTCGCCGATCCGCAGCGCAAGGGCGGCCGGCCGATCGACGGCTGGCGCATCTATGGCGAGCACTTCGGCAACATGGACGGACTTCGCGTCGATGCGGTGCTGCGCAGGAGGAGCGGGCGTTGGATCGTTGTCGACCATGCGATCGGCGCGACTGACGTCTGGTACTGCGATGTCGGTCCGAAATCGCTGAAAGCCGGCTGGGGCTGTTAAGCTGCAAGACAGTTTCGGAGGCGCATTGAACGGGCAGATCAAGGAGGATGCTATGCTTCGTCCGCTTGTCGCCGCGCTATTGGCATGCGCCGTCCCCGCAGCCGCCCAGGACCGCAATCCGCAGATCGACTATGCCGGCTTCCAGCAGCTTACCGGCCAGGTCTCGACCTATCGGCAGGATCGGCTCCTGACCTGGAAGCAATTCGAAGCTGCCGCCAAGCAGCCCGGCACCCTGATCCTCGATGCCCGCTCGGCCGACGCCTATGCGGCCGGCCATATCAAGGGCGCGGTCAACCTGCCCTTCACCGATTTCACGGCGGAAAGCCTGGCGCGGGTGATCGGCGACAAGGATCGTCTGATCCTGATCTACTGCAACAATAATTTCCGCAACGACGAGCCACCGGTGATGAAGAAGATGGTCGAGCTGGCGCTCAACATCCAGACCTTCATTAACCTGGTCGGCTATGGCTATCTCAACGTCCGCGAGCTGAACGAGGTGGTCGACTTCAACGATCCGAAAGTGGGTTGGGTGAAAGATCGGTCACCGGCGGGCGACGCCGTCTAGGCCAAGGCAGGGTCCAGCCAAGCGGGGACGATGGCGTTTTGCGGCAGCGCATCCGCCCGCGCGTGGACGACGGCCATGCCGAACTCCGGGTAGGCGACGCGGGTGCGCTCGCCGCCATCGCCCTCGACCACCACCAGCCGGCGATTGACCTTCTGCCGCCAGTTCATTCGCGCGGTATTTTCCTGTCCGACGAAGCAGCCTTTGGTGAAGCTGACGCCATTCAGCTCGGCGGCATTGCATTCCAACCAGAGCAGGTCGCCAAGCTCGGCGCGGCCTTCGCACACGCCGAGACGGAGGCGATGATCGAGCCAGCCGGCAATTGGCTCATCGGCTGCGGCAAGCCATCGCCGGCCGAGCTCCGGCAGGCGAGGGTCCGGCACGCCCACTACGCCTTGCTCGGACCAGTGGACGGCGTGGCTTTCGTTCCGTTCGATCGCGATCGGCCGACGCAACCGATAGATCGACAGCCGCTTGATCAGGTCGTCGGCGGCCCCGGCCTCACAGTCGAGCAGCAGATCCTCGCCGTCGGCCCACACCAGGAAATCGAACAGGCATTTGCCCTGCGGCGTCAGCAGGCCGGCCCAGACCGGAAGCTCGCCCATCACGTCCTGCGTGACCAGGCCGTTGAGAAAGCCGCGCACATC
>DASWTR010000385.1:0-4296 GCA_036402035.1 Sphingomicrobium sp. | reverse complement strand
ACGCAGCTTCTCGATCGGACTCGCAGCCGACTTCTAGCCGTTTGAGGTTAGGGCTGGACTACACCCTGCCCGCCGTCAGGGCAAAGCGCATGGCCGCGCTCCGCCCAGACTCTTATGCGGGTTCCAGCGCCATCAGCTCCTCGAGCGGCACCTGGCCTTTCATTGCGCCGCTTCCTGCCGGCTGCTCGCCATCTTCGATCGCGGTGGCGAAGACCACCGCCGGATCGGCCTCGAGCCTTGCCTTCAGCGCGCGCAACTTCGGGTAGTCCGCCGGATCGATCGCCTGATGATAATCAGCCCAGCGCGCCACCCCGACAAAGACCGCGTCGGCAAGAGTCGGCCGGTCGCCCAGCAGATAGGGCGAGTCCCCGATCATCGTTTCCAGCTTGCGGTGCCGGTCATTGACCAGCGTCCGCCCCAGCCGCCGCAGCGATTCCTGGTAGGCCGGGTCCGGCGTATCGAGCTCCAGCGCCACCCAATAGGGGGTGAAGGCAGCGGTAAAGCCGGTGTTGAGGAAGGCAGCATATTGCTGGAGCCGGACCGCCTGTCTGCTGTTGGGGGCGAAGCTTACGCGCCGCTCGGTGTCGCGTTGCTCGATCCAGCGGAGGATCGCCATCGTCTCGGTGATCACGCTGCCATTCTCGGTCAGCAGCACCGGCGTTTCATGGCGCGCGTTGAGTCGGGCATAGGCCGGATCGCGCATCTCGCCGAGCATGTCGACGCGGCTCAGCCTGTACGGCTGGCCGAGCCATTCGAATGCCGCGACGAGCCCCATCGAGCTTCCCAGCGGATGGCCATAAAGGAGAATTGGTTGCATCGGTCGGACCTTTCATTTCAGTTTCCGACCGCCCAAATGGCGGCACGAAACCGCCCCGCCAAGAACGCAAAAATATCTGACCTGGTCGGATTTCCGTGACTATCGGGGCAGCATCGAAAGGCAGGAGCCGATGCAGACGCGAATTTCCGATTGCCCGATCGATGGGGCGATGGTGCTGCTTAGCGGCCGCTGGCGCGCACTGATCCTCTATTACCTCAATGACGGGCCGATGCGCTTCAACGAGCTGAAACGGGCCAACCAGGGCATTTCCCAGCAGATGCTGACCCGCGAGCTTCGCGCGCTTGCGGATGCCGGAGTGATCGGCCGCACCATCCATGCCGAGGTGCCGCCCCGCGTCGAATATTGGCTGACGTCGGCGGGCCGGCGGTTGATGCCGATCATCGACGATCTCGCCGACTGGTGGGAGTCGATCCAGGCCGAGGCGACGGGGGCCGGCGTGGCTCAACAATTGGCTGCCGAATAACTTCGTCAGGCTGGCTGCTGGCTCAGCCGTCTACACGGCGGTCCGCCACGCTGTAGCGGCGGCCCGCCTATAGGCGTTCCGTCCGCGGTTCATACGGAGAAGCGTGCGACGCTGACGAACTCTGCCCGATACTCCGGATCCTCGAGTGCTCGCGCAGCGCCCAGGGCGACGCAGGTCAGCGGCTCGGGCGCCACCTGCACGGGGAGCCCGGTTTCATTGCGGAGCACCGTGTCGATATCTCTAAGCAGCGATCCTCCGCCGGTGATGATCAGGCCGTGATTGATGATGTCCGAGGCGATTTCCGCTCCGGCGTGCCCGATTGCGCGCGACACGACATCGACGATTTGCTGCACGACATCCTGCAGCGCCTCGGCCATTTCCGCCTGCGTCAACTCAATCTCACTCAAGTTGCCGACGGTGACATCGCGTCCGCCCACCCTGCCGACAATCTTCATGCCCTCGGGCGTCGACAGGGCCGATCCGATTTCCTTTTTCAGCCGCTCGGCCGACGCTGGGCCGATCTCCAAATTATGCTTCATGCGGACATAGGCGGCGATCGCGTCGTCCATCTTATCCCCACCGACCCGCTCGGAGATGCTGTAGGTCGGACGCTTGAGCGCGAGGATCCCGACCTCCGTCGTGCCGCCGCCGATGTCGACCACGATCGATCCGACCGGCTCCTCTACCGGCAGGCCGGCGCCGATTGCGGCCGCGACCGGCTTCTCGATCAGCCAGCATTCCCGCGCGCCGGCATTCATGGCGGCCGCCTGGATGGCGCGGCGCTCGACCTCGGTCGAAGCGGAGGGCACGCCGATCACGACTTCGGGCCCACGGGACATCAGGGAATGACCTCCATTCGCCTTGGCGATGAAGTGACTGATCATCTGTTCCGTCAGGTTGAGGTCGTTGATCACCCCGTCGCTGAGCGGGCGGCAGGTGCGGATATTGTCGGCGGTCTTTCCAATCAGCATCTTGGCGTCGCCGCCCACCGCTCGGACGCGCTCCAGTCCGTTCACGATCTCCAGGGCGACGACCGACGGTTCGTCGAGGACGATTCCGTTGCCGGGGACGTAAATCACGGTATTCGCGGTCCCGAGATCGATCGCCATTTGGCGCGCGCTGAGCGATTTTAAGCGACTGAAATCCATCAGCGACGCAACGCGGCGTTCAGTCATGCAATATCCTTCGTCCTTCCGAAGACGCCGAACGACTTCTCAAGCAGCAACGAAACTGGCGCGGTACGGCGATGTTCCTGAACTTGTTGTCAAAAACTGTACGCAAGCGGCGAAGTCCAGCCTGGGTGAGCGGCCGGCCGATACCGCGACTGAGCCCTGATCGCATGATTACCTTAGGGGTAATTGCCGCGGCGCGGACGCTTGGGGAACAGTCAGCTCACAATACAAAGTTAAGTGACTACTTAAGTGTCTTGACTCGACCGGGGCGACTCGATACTTAAGCGTGTGCTTAACGATTCGACCAAGTTAGACCGCGCGTTTCAGGCCCTTGCCGACCCGGCTCGTCGCGGAATGCTTGCTCGCCTCTCTCGCGGACCGGCCACGGTCAGCGAGCTGGCCGAGCCGCTCGACATGAGCCTGCCCGGGGTGATGCACCACCTGAAGGCGCTCGAGGACAGCGGGTTGATCCGAAGCGAGAAGAAGGGCCGCGTGCGCACCTGCCGGTTGAACCCGGGAGTGCTTGCATCGGCCGAGCAATGGCTGGTGGACCGCCGCTCCGAATGGGAGGTCCGCCACGACCGGTTCGAAGAATATGTGATGGGACTGAAAGCAAAAGGAGAAGACGCATGACCGACAAGTTCGACCTGGTGCTGGAACGCACGATCGACGCGCCAGTGGAACTGGTGTGGCAGGCCTACACAAACCCCGAGCATCTCAAGAAATGGTTCGCCCCTCGGCCGTATGAAATCACCGAGTGCGAGCTCGACCCGCGTCCCGGCGGCATCTTCCGGATTCGCATGCAGGGGCCGGATGGCTTCGACACCGGCCACGGCAACGCCGGCTGCGTGCTGGAAGCGGTCGAGGGCAAGAAGCTGGCTTGGACCAGTGCGCTCGGCCCCAACTATCGCCCGGCGGAGATGGCCGCGGAGGGCTGCGAGAGCTTCCCCATGACTGCAATCGTCACCTTCGAAGACCTCGGCAACGGCAAGACCGCCTACACGGCCGTCGCGCTCCACGCCAACGAGGCCGACAAGGCGAAGCATGAGCAAATGGGCTTCCAGGAAGGCTGGGGCACGGTTGCCGGCCAGCTCGAGGAATATGCCGCGTCGCTCCGCGCGAACGCTTGAGCGGCCGAGCATAAGCTCTCGATTGCCGCGCAATCGGGAGCTTATGTCAAAGAGCGCGCGAAAGCCGGACGGCCTGCAGCGAAGCGGACAGGACCGACGTCACGGGATTTACTCCCGTGACGGCAGCGCGCTCGGCGGCAAAGCTTATTTTTGGGAGGCGATGATGAAGCGCTTGATTTCGATTGCCCTGTTGGCGGGTGCCGCTCTGCTCGCCGCCCCTGCATTGGGCCAGGAAAAAGCCAGCCCGGCAGCTGCCGCGCAAGCTGCCAAGAGCGGCCGTGTCGCGGTCAACGGCGTCAACTATTATTACGAGATCCACGGCTCCGGCGAGCCGCTGTTGCTGCTGCACGGCGGGCTTGGCTCGATCGACATGTTCGGGCCGGTTCTGCCAAAACTGGCTGAGCACCGGCAGGTGATCGCGGTCGACCTTCAGGGCCATGGACGGACCCCACTGGGTCGGCCGGACATCAATCCGATCGATATCGGCAACGACATGGGCCAATTGTTGACCAAGCTTGGCTACGGCCAGGTCGACGTCTTCGGCTATTCGTTTGGCGGCGCCACGGCGCTTCAACTGGCGATCCAGCATCCGGCCCAAGTGCGTAGGCTTGCCCTGATGTCGGCCGGCTTCGCCCAGAACGGCTTCCACGCGGAGATGCTGCCGCAACAGGCGTCGGTCGGGGCCGCAATGGC
>DASWTR010000384.1:0-1666 GCA_036402035.1 Sphingomicrobium sp. | reverse complement strand
AATGGAGCGGGCGAAGGGATTCGAACCCTCGACCCCAACCTTGGCAAGGTTGTGCTCTACCCCTGAGCTACGCCCGCTCGACATGGCGGACCGGAAGATGTCCCGGCCGGGTGGAGCGCGCAGCTAGCAACAACGCCTGGGACACGCAACCCCTAACCGCCCGACTTGCCGCCATGTGGCGCGCAGCCCATATGCGTGGCTATCGAGCAAGGAGTGAAGCGTGGCGACACTGGGCATGACCGAGGCCGAGCGCGAGGCGATCCAGCGCTTCCAGAGCGAGGTCATCGAGCCGTCGATGTCGAGCCTGGTCATCCTCGATTTCTGGGCCGACTGGTGCGGGCCGTGCAAGCAGCTCGCCCCGGTGCTGGAGAAGGTCGCGGCCGATTATGCCGACAAAGGCGTCAAGCTGGCCAAGATCGACATCGAGGACGACAAGCTGATCGCAGCCCAGTTCCGAATCCAGTCGATCCCGACCGTATATGCGATTTTCCAGGGCCAGCCGGTCGCCGATCTCACCCAATATCGCATCGAGGGGCAGCTCAAGCGTGTGCTTGACCAGCTGCTGGGCCAGCTGCCGGTGCAGGGCGCCGAGCAAAGCCTCGCCGCCCAGGTCGAGCCGCTGATCGCCATGGGTGAGGAGGTGCTGACGGAGGGCGATGCGGCAAGGGCCGAAAACATCTTCAGCCAGATCCGCGAGATGGACCCGGACAATCCGGCGGTGATTGGCGGGCTGGCCCGGGCGATGATCGAGGGCGGCAAGGCGGACGAAGCGCGGTCGCTGCTCGACTCGCTCGGCGAGGAGCAGGCCAAACATCCCGCAATCAGCCGCGCCCGCGCGTCGTTGGAGGTGGCTACGGCGCCGGCGGTCGATGTGTCGGCCGAGGAAGCGCGGCTGGCTGCCAACCCGGATGACCATGACGCCCGCTTCGCGATTGCCCAGGCGCGGCTGGCGGCTGGCGACCGCGACGCGGCGGCCGATGTTCTGCTCGAGATCATCGGCCGCGATAAGGAGTGGAACGAGGGGGCCGCGCGGACTCGCTTCCTCCAGATGCTCGAAGCTGCGGGGCTGGAAGATCCATGGGCGCGCGCCCAGCGGCGTCGGCTGTCGGCGTTGCTGTTCACATGATGGGCGCCAAGCCAGCGCGGATCCCGATTTTCCCGCTGGCCGGGGCGATCCTGTTTCCGCGTTCGCAGCTGCCCCTGCACATCTTTGAGCCGCGGTACCGCGAGATGGTGCGCGATGCGCTGGCCGGGCCGGGCCGGATCGGAATGGTCCAGCCGTCAGGCTCGGGTGACCCGCCACCCTTGTTCCACACCGGCTGCATCGGTGAGATCGTCGGCGCGGAGGAGCTGGACGACGGCCGGTTCAACATCGTCCTCCATGGCTCCAATAGGTTCCGCCTGATCGCCGAGCGGGACCTTGGCACATCCTACCGCCAGGCCGACGTCGATCTGGCCGCCTATGACGATTCGGAACCCAAGGCACTGGCCCTGGTCCAGCGCGCCGAGGTCGAGCGCGAGGCTCGGCGGTTCGGCGACGCGCTGGGGCTGGCGGTCGACTGGGAAGCGGTCGGCAAGCTCGATGACGAGCTGCTGGTCAACGCCATCGCGCAGGTCGCGCCATTCGATGTCGGTGCCAAGCAGGCGTTGCTTGAGGAACCGACGC
>DASWTR010000383.1:0-1517 GCA_036402035.1 Sphingomicrobium sp. | reverse complement strand
TTTATCACGGGACGAGAGCGGACCTAAAGGTCGGTGACTTGCTGACCGCCGGCTTCCAATCCAACTACCGGCCCGAAATCACCATGAATCACATCTACTTCACCGCTTCGGGGCCAGACGGCGCCGGGTTGGCCGCGGCGCTGGCCCGCGGAGACGGCCGGGAGCGGGTCTATATCGTGGAGCCCATCGGCGATTTCGAGGATGACCCGAACGTCACCGGCAAGAAGTTTCCTGGAAATCCGACCCGTTCCTATCGAAGTCGCGAACCGCTGAGGATCCTTGGCGAGGTAACCGATTGGCGCCGGTTGACGCCTGACGAACTGCAGGGCTGGCGCGATCGTCTGGCCAAACTCGACGGGGAAATCCTGAACTAGGCGGAGCGGTACCGCCACAACAGCAACGGGCGTTGCAGCATTATACCGGCGATAAATCCGCCGACATGCGCCGGGGTCGCCAGCATCACGCCCTGCCCGCCGGCCAGATACCCAGCCATCCATTGCAGGGCGATCCAGGTGACCATCAGCCACAGCACGTGGATCCAGCGATTGAGCCGCATGTTCTTCGTGAACTGCCGCGGCTGCCCGAAGAACAGGGCGTAGAGGCCGAACAGCGCGCTGATCGCGCCGCTCGCCCCGATCATCGGGATCGGGCTGGTGGGATCGAACAGAAACTGCGCCAGCGCCGCAACCAGCGCACCGACAACATAGGCGAACAGCAGGCCGGATGCGCCGATCACCCGCTCAACCATCGCTCCGGCGAAGACCAGCATGAGCATGTTGACGCCAAGGTGCACCCAACCGCCGTGGATGAGAGCGCTGGTGAGCGGCGTGATCCATGCCGGCGGCGCTCCTGACAGCTGGACCAGGCCGGACAGCCGCGCCGGGATGAACCCCGCGAACACCGCCCAATAATTGATCCCGCCGAGGATCGCGATGACCGATACCGCCACCGTGACGATGGCGATGATTGCGGTCGCGCTCTTCAGCCGGAACACGGGTCTAGACGAACTCGATCTTGGCGACTTCGTAGTAGCGATCGCCGGCCGGCGTGGTGACCTCGACCTCGTCGCCGACCTCGCGGCCGATTAGAGCGCGGCCGAGCGGGGAGTTGTAGCTGATCCGGCCGACGCGGGCGTCCGCTTCTTGCTGGCCGACCAGCTGATAGCGGACCTTCTTGTCTTCCTCGTCCACCAGCGTGACCGTCGCGCCGAACACGACCTTGTTGCCCGACAGCGTCGTGGGATCGATGATCAGGGCCCGGCTGAGCCGGTCCTCCAGGTCAGCGATCATCGCCTCGATCTGACCCTGCCGCTCCTTGGCAGCATGATATTCCGCATTCTCCGACAGGTCGCCATGGGCGCGCGCTTCCTCGATCGCGTCGATCACCTCGGGACGCTCCAGCTTGAGCC
This sequence comes from Sphingomicrobium sp., assembly GCA_036402035.1. Lineage (GTDB taxonomy): Bacteria > Pseudomonadota > Alphaproteobacteria > Sphingomonadales > Sphingomonadaceae > Sphingomicrobium. The sequence goes on along the minus strand of DASWTR010000383.1, from coordinate 109 downwards.
GCTTGACCTCCTCGGTCAGCTGCCGGTGGCCCTCGGCCAGCATCGGCACCTTGTCGCTCGCCATGTCTCACTTCCCTCTGTCAAAAACCCGCCCCGGCGCCGGACTGTC
>DASWTR010000382.1:0-4023 GCA_036402035.1 Sphingomicrobium sp. | reverse complement strand
CGTAGCCGAAGACCACCGCATAATCGCTCTTACTCAGTTTCCGGGCCGCGAGCTCTGCCTTTATGGCCGTAACCTGCGGCTTCACCTCGTTCGCGATACGCTTGCCGAGCGCGGCCGACCTCGCACGCAATCCGGTCATGGTCTCGGCATCGAGAACCGGGATTGTGGTCGTGATGTTCTCGCCATCGCGGGAAATCAGGCCGAACAGGCGAAGGAGCAACAACTGGCTGTCACTGGCGCGTAGCCCTTCCGAGCGCAGCCTGTTTACGGTCGTGCCGTCGATCGCACGCAGCAGAATTTTCCCGTTATCGTCCATCCGAATGATGCTGTGGGGCGTTGCGACCGCTTCGATGCAGAAACAATGCAAGCCCCATCTTCCGAGATCGTCGGGCGCTTCGAGCGGTTGGGACGCGGTCAAAGCCGACGAAGCGGACAGCATCATGAGCGACGCAAGGCAAAGAAATGGGCGCACCAAACCTCCGAAATGGTTGGCAGTGCCTATGGGCAGCACGTCGTGTCTGCTTTCACTTTATAAGGCTGCGCTGCCCGATTGCCGAGCATCTAGATCGTCCAGATCAGGACGTTGGCTATGAAGATGATGCCGCAGGCGATCATCAGCAGGCCGCGCTGGCGATTCTCGGGCCGCAGCGCGTGGCGAATGCCGAATCCCAGTAGCAGGAAAGCGGCGATCATGGTGATCCCCAGCGCGGCGGAGCCGAAACCTGCCAAAACGGACCCTTTCACCGCTTCTTAACCCTGTCCGGTCCATGCTTTCCCGCATGCGCGATGTCCAGCAGCAACAGGCGCGCCTCGAGGAGGCGTTCGACAAGATCGAGGAGACCATCCTCCCCTGCATCGCGATGATGTTGGACACGCTGCTCGACGCGTCGGCGAACCTCGCCGAGCTCGACCCCAAGGTATTGATCGCCGAGCTACAGACGCTGGCGGCGGAGCTGGAAGAGCTTACGCGGGCGGTCGAGCGCAGCTCGCCAGCGCATGTCGAGCCGGGTGAATATCGGATTGCCTCTGGGCAGGCCTGATTTACTCCAAAGGCCATCGCCGCTCTTACTAAGCTGATAGCGACGGTTATTTCAGCACCCCACTGCGGGCCTGATGAAGGATGTCGATGTCCGCTCGGCCCCAATTGCGGCCTTCTTTTCATTTCTCGCTCTCAAAATCATCGTGGAAATGAAGCCTGGAAGCGACTGGCTACCGCTGTGGATCGCCGGGCGCGCCGCCTTAACTGATCCGGCGATACTTTACGACTTCCATCGCATCACCCTGCTGCAGCCGGAAATCTACCGGGACTCCCCCCTTCGACCGTTCATCTACCCACCCAGCGCACTGATTCTCATTGTGCCGCTGGCCCAACTGCCGTTCTGGGCTTCCCTCGCCCTTCTTGCGGGAGCTTCTCTGGCAGGCGTGGTCACGGGCGCAAGAAAGGTCGGGGCGGATCCGCTACTGCTGGCCACCGCTCCGCCTCTAATGCTTGCAGCGGTGGTGGGGCAGATGAGCTTGCTAGTCGTTGCCTTGGTGATGGCCGCTTGCCTGCTCATCAAAAAGGATGAGCGATCGTCGGGCGCACTGCTTGCGTTTGCAGCGCTCATCAAACCGACGCTGCTTATCTTGACCCCGGTAGGGCTGATCGCTGGCCGCCATTGGTCGGCACTGCTTTGGGCCGGCGTAACGATCATTAGCGGCATTGCCGCTAGTGTGTTGCTGTTTGGCCTGCAACTTTGGTTGGATTGGTTCGACGCATTGCCGAGATTCCAGCAGATGTTTGCCGATTATTCGCCGTTGGTGCGCAATGCGATCAGCCCCTACGCTCTTGCGGTGCGGCTGGGCGTTGAGCACGCAGTAGTGATTATCGCGCTGGCAATTCCCGCGATCGTCATCACCTGGCGCACCTTTTCTCGTCCGAGCGACCCGGCAACGATGGTTGCAATGATGTTGGGCGGAACTTTGCTGATGGCTCCCTACGCCATGTATTATGAGCTCGCCGTGTTCGGACCGGCACTGCTGGCATTGCCGCGCGATCGACTCCTCAATGTCGCCATCGTCGCCGTGTGGGGAGCGAGCCTGTTTCTAAACGCGGGCATTATTGGACTTGCGGTGGCCTATGCCGCAATCGCCTATCCGATCGTTAAAGGCAGCAAACGACACTCAAGCGGACTCCGAAAGGAGCCGTTGATGGAGTGAAGGATCGATATTTCCTCCCGACACCAACACCACCGTTTCCGGCACGATTTCGGCCTTCCGTGCAAGCAGAGCTGCGAGCGATGCAGCGCCACCCGGCTCTACCGTCAGCCCATGCTCCTCCCAGGCCCAACGGACAGCGGCGATCGTTTCGGCTTCGCTGACCGCTATCCCTTTGGCGCCCCGCGCCTTCAGGATGCCAAATGTGATCGGCGAGACTCGCGTTGCCTGAAGCGCATCGCACAGCGTCGGCGGCGCGTCGGGCCCGACTGGAACGATCTCCCCAAGCTCGAGCGACCGGCCCATGTCATCCCAGCCCTCCGGCTCGACGACAACGATGCTGGCGTCGGGACAGGCGAGCGCGATACCGGACGCCAGTCCGCCGCCGCTGCAGTTGACGAGGATTTGGGCGGGCGCATCGGCTCCCGCCTCCCGAAGCTGGCCCAGAACCTCAAGGCCTGCCGTGCCCTGCCCGGCCACGATCTGAATATCGTCGAAGCTGGGCACGACAACTGAGCCTTTCTCGGCGGCGATCTGCGCCGCGATTTGCTCGCGGCTTTCCTTGTAGCGGTCATGGAAGACAAGCTCGGCCCCCTGCGCCCGCGTCCCTTCGATCTTGAGGGCGGGCGCGTCCGATGGCATGACGATGATCGCTGGAATGCCAAGGCGCTTTGCCGCGATCGCCACGCCCTGTGCATGGTTTCCTGAGGAAAAGCCGACGACACCTCTCGCTCGCTCCTCCTCAGTAAGCTGCATCAGTCGGTTGGTCGCGCCGCGAAGCTTGAACGATCCGCCGGTCTGCAGGCACTCGCATTTGAGCCAGACGCGAGCGCCGCGAATCTCGGCCTCGATCAGCGGCGTTCGCTCGACCGAACCGCCAATACGCTCGGCGGCCGCCAGAACATCATCTCGGGTCACTTGAGGATAATTGTCCAAGCCACTCAACTCCTTGATTTATCGGCGAACCGTTTGTTGACGGGGATGTACGCGCTCGCAGGGGTCCAAAAATTCTTTACATGGGGAACCCCCAACCATATATCGCGCCTCCGCTGCCCCATGGGACTTCCAACCGCAAGGCAGCTTTATGTCGAAACTACCTGTTGGAGGTCCCTTGAGTTGCACAAGCATCATAGCGCGCTGGGGCTAGCTACCGCCCTGCGACCGGTTCAGCCGGTCACGCTCCTCCGTCCGCATGCCGCAACGCGTGCTGCCCGCTTCTTTGCCGAGAAGTTTCCGGGCAAGTCGCTCTATGCGGTCAAGGCCAATCCGTCGCCGGACCTGCTGAAGGTCCTGTGGGAGGCAGGCGTCACTCATTATGACGTGGCTTCGCTGGGCGAAGTGCGGCTGGTCGCGGAAACGCTGCCGGAGGCGACCCTGTGCTTCATGCACCCGGTCAAGGCCGAGGAAGCGATCGCCGAGGCTTATTTCGACTATGGCGTGAAGACGTTCAGCCTCGACTCGATCGACGAGCTGGAGAAGATCCAGCGCGCCACCCGCAACGCCAGCGACCTCAACCTGCTGGTCCGCCTGCGGGTGTCGTCCGATCATTCGAAGCTGAGCCTGGCGTCCAAGTTCGGAGCCGATCCCGCCGAGGTGAAGCCGCTCCTGATGGCGGCCCGCCAGGCGTCGGACGCGCTCGGCCTCTGCTTCCACGTCGGCAGCCAGGCAATGAGCCCGGCCGCCTATGCCGAAGCGATGCAACGGGTCCGCCAGGCGATCGTCGAAGCGGCGGTCACGGTCGACATCGTCGATGTCGGTGGAGGTTTCCCAAGCTGGTATCCGGGCATGGAGCCGCCGGCGCTGGAGGCCTATTTCGAGGTCATCCAC
>DASWTR010000381.1:0-3102 GCA_036402035.1 Sphingomicrobium sp. | reverse complement strand
CGCTCCAGCCAGCTGTCGTCCAGCTCATTGCCGGTATAGCTGTCGAGGAACGCCTTGCGCGGCACGCGGTGGCGCTCGGCCAGGCGCAGCATCTGCCCGCCCAGCGCCATCAGGCGGCGGTTGTAGCTGTACAGCTGGTCGACCAGATATTCGATCTTGGCCTGGTGGAACTGGACGCTTTCCACTTCCGCGGTCAGCTGCTCGCTGAGCTTCTGATATTTCTTCTCGTCGGCCGGCGGCAGCTCCTGGCCGGCGCCGAGCGCCTCGAGCCGCGACTGCTGCAGCTTGGAGAATTTCTTGAAGAGAGCGGTGATGCCGGCGAACTTCTCCAGCGCCATCGGCTTCAGAGTCTCTTCCATCTGGGCGAGGCTGAGGGTGTTGTCCTCATCCTCTTCCTCGGCGACCGGCTTCGCCCGCCGCTCGACCATGTCCTCGTCCTCGTCGGACGGGGCGGCCTCTTCCTCCTCCGGCTCTTCCTCTTCCTTGAAGGCCGGGCCGGCGACCGCGGCGCTGATTTCGCCTTCGCCCTCGTCGCCTTCCTCGCTGGCGTTGATCTGCTCGGCGGTCGGGCCCTTCGACAGCATTGCCTCGAGGTCGAGGATCTCGCGCAGCTGCATCGTGCCCTCGTTGAGGGCGTTCGACCATTCGATGATGGCGTTGAAGGTGATTGGGCTTTCGCACAGGCCCCAGATCATCGTGTCGCGGCCGGCCTCGATCCGCTTGGCGATGGCGATCTCGCCCTCGCGGCTGAGCAGTTCCACCGCGCCCATCTCGCGCAGATACATGCGCACCGGGTCGTCGGTGCGGTCGACCGCTTCCTTCTTGGTCGCGACCGCCGGGCGGGAGACTCCGTCGTCGAGCGGATCGACTTCCTCTTCCTGGGCCTCTTCGGGCTCCTCATCGTCGCTGTCCTCGGCGCTTTCGACGATGTTGACGCCCATCTCGCTGATCGCGGACATGATGTCCTCGATCTGCTCGCTGCTCATCTGATCCTGCGGCAGCGCCTCGTTGAGTTCGTCATAGGTGATGACGCCCTTCTTCTTGGCGCGCGCAATCAGCTTCTTGATCGCGACGTCGTTAAGGTCGATCAGCGGCGCGTCGCCGCTCTCGGTTTCGGTTTCGGGTGCTTCAGTTTTCGCCATGTGGTTCGCCGCTTACTCATTGCTGGCGAGAGACGCCAGCCTGTCGTTGTAACTCTTCTTCGCAGCGATCAGCCGCTGCTGTTCCGCATAGGCCGTATCGCTGAAATCCTGTTCCAGGCGGCGGGTCGCCTCGTTCAAGGCCGCATCGATCTCGGTGCGGGCGATGACGGCCTCCAACGCGGCGCCAAGGTCGCTCAGCGCGACCTCGGGATTGCTGCCTGCCTGGGTGAAGGAAAAACGCATCTCACCGCGCCGGACATCCGCGCCCGCCGCCCCAGCCGCCAATATGGTTTGTAAGCCGTCACGATCAAGATGCTGGCCGGACATGGCAATCTGGACCAGTTGGTCCCGTAACGATGCGCTGTTCCGATCGGCGATCTTGAGGTGAGCCAGCTCCTCGACATGATCGTGCAGCGCCTCGGGGTAAAGGATGAAGCCCTGGAGCAGCGCTCGAGCGATCGGCGCCTCGACGCCGGTCTTGGCGACATTCCGCGTCTTCTCTAGGGTCGGCGCGGCAGGGGGCATGAACTTGCCGCCTTGCTTCTTCCACTCCCGGCGCGGGTAGAGCGAACGGCCGCCCTGCTGTTGCTGCGGCCTGACCAGCGCGTCGAACCGGCGCAGCCATTCGTCGCGGTAAAGCTGGCGGACATTGGGGTCGGCGATTGCCTGGGTATGCTCGATGAGGCGCTGCTTGAGGCCGGCGCGGGCCTCGGGCGTGTCGAGCGGCGCGCTTTCGACCTCGTGGCGCCACAGCCGGTCGACCAGTGGCTCGGGGCTGGCGAGCAGTTCCTCGACCGCTTCCTTGCCGCCGCTGCGCACCAGATCGTCGGGGTCCTGACCGGCGGGCAGCGCCACGAACCGCAGCGTCCGCTCGGGGCCAAGATGGGGCAGGGCGCGCGTTGCGGCGCGGACGGCGGCCTTCTGTCCTGCTGCATCGCCGTCGAAACAACAGATCGGCTGCCCGTCGAGCCGCCACATCCGCTGCAGCTGGTCCTCGGTCACCGCCGTGCCGTTGGGCGCCACCACCTCCGCGATCCCGGCCCGGTCGAGCGCGATCACATCCATATAGCCCTCGACCACGATCAACCGCTTCGCCTGGCGGCTGGCGGGGGCGGCGCGGTCGATGTTGTAGAGGGTGCGGCCCTTGTCGAAGAGGGGCGTGTCCGGGCTGTTGAGATATTTGGGCTCGCCCTGGCCCAGGATGCGTCCCCCAAAGGCAATCACCCGCCCCCGCTGGTCGCGCACCGGGAACATGATCCGCCCCCGGAACCGGTCGTAGGGTTCCTTGTCCTCGGCCTTGATCAGCATTCCGGACTCGATCAGCTTCTCCTCGCCCATCTCCTTCAGTGCCGCCTTGAGCCTACCCCGCGCGTCCGGCGCAAACCCTATTCCAAACCGCTCGACGACCTTCCCATCGATCCCGCGGCCCGCCAGATAAGCCCGCGCCTCACCGCCCTCGACGCCGTTAAGCTGGTCACTGAACCACTTCTGCGAGGCGGCCATGACGTCGTGGAGGCCGGCAGCCCGTTCCTGCCGTTGGTGCTCGCGAGGGTCCGCCGCTGGGACTTCCATCCCGGCTTTCCCAGCCAATTCCTTGACCGCATCCATGAACGGCAGCCCGCGGTGATCGGTCAGGAACCGGATCGCATCGCCATGCGCCCCGCAGCCGAAGCAATGGTAGAAGCCCTTTTCGTCGTTGACGGTGAAGCTAGGCGTCTTCTCGTTATGGAACGGGCAGCAGGCCTTGAACTCGCGCCCGGCTTTGACGAGCTTCACGGAGGGGGCGATGATCGCCGACAGCGTGATCCGCGCGCGAAGCTCGTCGAGCCATTGGGGGGAGAGGGTCATTCGAAGCTATTCCCCTTCCGCCGGAGCGGGAGGGGAGGAGGCGCGAAGCGCCGAAGGGGAGGGCCTGTCGCTCAGCGCTTGTTCGATCTCAGTCACCACGCCGTCGATATTC
>DASWTR010000380.1:0-2621 GCA_036402035.1 Sphingomicrobium sp. | reverse complement strand
ATCAGCCGCCGGCTATTCTCGATCCCATAAAGCGCGATGAAGCTGCCCATGCGGGGGCCTTGGCTGGAGCCGAGCAAGGTCTCGTAGAGCGACTGGAACCAGTGGCGCAGGCTTTCGAACGGGTGGCGCTTGCCGACTTCGAACACGACATTCTGGATCGCGTCACCGGACGTGTCCGGCGCTAGCTTGACCAGCTCGGCGTCGAGGTCCTTGAGCGCATCGATCTCATGCCCCTCGGGCGCGCGGCGCTTCAATGTCGGAGCGACGAAATCGCGGGCATAGTTGACCGCCAGGCCGATCAGATTGTCGAGCTCGGGATCGCTCTTGGGCGAAGTTCCGGGCGCATAGCGCTGGACGAAGCGCCACGCGGTCTCCCTATCGCCGACACCTGGCAGTGACGCGAGGTTGAGCAATAGCCCGTAGGTCAGCGGCAGCTTTTCGGTCGGAACCTTGCCCCCGTGAATATGATGCACCGGGTTGCCGAGCCTCTGCTCGACCGGCTGGTCCGGATAATTGCCGCGGAACTGATAATATTCGTCGACAGCGCGTGGGATCACGCCGATGTGCAGGCTCTTGGCCTTCCTCGGCTCGCGATAGGCGAAAAAGGCCAGGCTCTCCTCATTGCCGTAGGTCAGCCATTCCTCGAGACTGAGGCCGTTGCCCTTCGACTTGGAGATTTTCTCGCCCTTCTCGTCGAGGAACATCTCGTAATTGAAACCCTCCGGCGGACGGCCGCCGAGCACGCGCGCGATCTTGCCCGACTGGATGGTGGAATCGATCAGGTCCTTGCCCGACATCTCATAATCGACCCCAAGCGCGACCCAGCGCAGCGCCCAGTCGACCTTCCACTGCAGCTTGGACATGCCCGACAACGCCGACTGCTCGACCTCGCTGCCGTCCTCGTCGGTGAAGGCGATCGTGCCAGCCTCGGCATCGACCACCCGTACCGGCACCTGCAGCACCTTGCCGCTGGTCGGAGAGATCGGAAGCACCGGCGAATAGGTCTGCCGCCGCTCCTCGCGCAGCGTGGGCAGCATCACGCCAAGGATCTCGTCCCACTTGCGCAGCACCTGGCGGATGGTCTCGTCGAACCGCCCGCTGGCATAATATTCGGTCGAGGACGCGAAGTCGTAATCGAATCCGAAACGGTCGAGAAAGCGCCGCAGCATCGCATTATTGTGATGCGCGAAGCTTTCATATTCGCCGAACGGGTCCGGCACCTTGGTCAGCGGATGGCCGAGATACTCCGTCAGCATCTCCTGCTGCGGCACATTGTCCGGCACCTTGCGGAGGCCGTCCATGTCGTCGCTGAACGCGATCAACCGCGTCGGCGCGCCGTCGGTCAGCTCCTCATAGGCATGGCGGACCATCGTCGTCCGCAGTACTTCGTTGAAGGTGCCGATGTGCGGCAGGCCCGACGGGCCATAGCCGGTCTCGAACAGCATCGGCTCGCCGCCAGCTTTGCCATCCGGCCAGCGCTTGAGCAGCTTGCGCGCCTCCTCATACGGCCAGGCCTTGCTGGTCATCGCCGCATTACGGATCACTTCATCGCTCAAGCTGTTGCCCTTTCGTTCCGCCCAAGCCATTGAAATCGGGCCGTGGCCGCTCCTTTGCCTCTTCCCGCCCTCCATGCAACCCATGCCGGGATCTGGATCGCGGCCCGCGGGGAGGTGCGGGAAGCGTCGCGGGGCGAAGCGATCGCCCGGCTGGCGGACACGCCGCACATCATCTTGAACGCGCCGCTGGTCGGCCAGCGCCTCGGCTATGCCGATGTGTCCGGGCTCGATCTGCTCGAGCTGTTCGCCTTCGTCCATCCGGCGCGCTTCGCCGTGCCGACGGTGGCGGGACTGGCGCGCGCCGTCGGGCTCGGGCCGCCAGCCGACGATGCGGACGCGGCGGCAAAACTGGTCGGCATCGGCGTATCCCTGCTCGGCGCCTTGGCCGATCCTGACTGGCCCGAACGGGAAGGGGCCTGGACGTCCAATGCGACGCTGCATCGTCTGGGCTGGGGCTGGGCGCCGCTCGTTGGTCAACGCCTGGCCAGGCCCGAACGCGGGGAGCGGATGCTCTTCTCCCGGCTTCCGCAATGGGAGGATCAGGCCGACCGTCCGCAGCCCAGGACCGTGTCGATCCCGGCCAGCGATGCGCAGGCCCGGCTCTTCGAGTTGACTGGTTCCGGCTCCGAGCCACGCGAGGGCCAGCGGGCGATGGCTGGCGAAGCCGCTCGAATCTTCGCGCCGAGGCGGTCGGTTGGAGAGCCAAATATGCTGCTGGCCGAGGCGGGCACGGGCATCGGCAAAACCCTCGCCTATCTCGCACCGGCTTCGCTCTGGGCCGAGCGAGCGCAAGGAACGGTGTGGGTGTCGACCTTCACCAAGGCGTTGCAGCGCCAGCTGGATGCGGAGGGGCGCCGCCTGATCCCCGACGCCGAGGAGCGCAAGCGCCGGATCGTCATCCGCAAGGGACGGGAGAATTACCTTTGCCTGCTCAACCTGGAAGACGCGATGCAGGGCGCCTTTTCCGGCCGCGCCGCGGTGCTGGCGCAGCTGGTCGGGCGCTGGGCCGCCTATAGCAAGGACGGCGACATGGTCGGCGGCGACCTGCCCGGCTGGCTGCCGAGC
>DASWTR010000379.1:0-3515 GCA_036402035.1 Sphingomicrobium sp. | reverse complement strand
CATGCGCTTCCAGGCATCCATGCGCATCACGCCGCCACTCCATACCGCGTCCACATCAGCCAGCCCGAGATCAGCGCGACGAACAGTAGCGACAGCGGCAGGAAAATCTTCCAGCCCAGCCGCATCAGCTGGTCATAGCGGTACCTCGGCACGGTCGCCTTCACCCAGCCGAACACGAAGAAGAAGAAGCCCATCTTGAGCAGCAGCCAGAGGATGCCGGGGATGTAATAGAGCGGCGCCCAATCGATCGGCGGCAGGAATCCGCCCCAGAACAGGATGGCGTTGAGCGCGCACATCAGGATGACGTTGGCATATTCGCCGAGCCAGAACAGCGCGAAGCTCATCGACGAATATTCGGTCTGGTGGCCCGCAACCAGCTCGCTCTCCGCCTCGACCAGGTCGAACGGGGTGCGGAAGGTCTCGGCCATCGAGCTGATCAGGAACACGATCGCCATTGGAAACAGCAAAGGCTCGAACCCATAGCCGTTGAGCAGGCCGAAGCCGCTATTGCCCTTCTGGCCGAGCACGATCTCGGTCAGGTTGAAAGTGCCGGAATAAAGCACGACGCAGATCAGCACGAAGCCGATCGACACTTCGTAGCTGACCATCTGCGCCGCGGCGCGGAGCGCAGAGAAGAAGGGATATTTGGAGTTGGACGCCCAGCCGGCGATGATCACGCCGTAAACGCCGAGCGAGCTCGCGGCGAGGATGTAGAGCAGGCCGACATTGATGTCGGTCAGCACCACGCCGACGTCGAACGGCACCACCGCCCAGACGATCAGCGCCACGGTGAAGGTGATGATCGGCGCGATCAGGAACAGCCCCTTGTTGGCGCTGGTCGGGATGATCGTCTCTTTCAGGAAGACCTTCAGCCCGTCGGCGAAGCTTTGCAGCAACCCCCAAGGCCCGACCACGTTCGGCCCGCGGCGAAGCGCGATCGCCGCCCAGATCTTACGCTCGGCATAGATGATCATCGCCACCGCCAGCATCAGCGGCAGGGCGATGACGAGGATGCCAATCATGGTCGCGAGAAACCACGACCAGTCGGAGGTCAGGCCCCACTTCTGGAAGGTGGCGGTCACTGGGCCAGCTCCCACTTTTCCGTTCGTCCTGAGCGGAGCGCGAAGCGCGTAGTCGAAGGGCATATCGCACAACGGTTGTGCCAACGCCCTTCGACTTCGCTCAGGACGAACGGAGTTTGGTTGTTCGGCGCCGAATTCATTCCGCCGCCTCCAGATATTGCTGGCCATGGACCAGCTCTTCCGAACAGCGTCGCATGGTCGGGCTGGCGCGGCAGATGGCGTTGGTCAGGTAGAAATCCTTGATCGGATAATTCACCGGGCCCGACGCATCCGCCTTCAGCTTCGGCGGCGACCAGGGCATGTCGATGATGCCATCCTGGCCCAACTCCGGCACCTCGGCGATCATCGCCGCGCGCAGCTGGTCGAAGCGGTCGAACGGCAGCGGCTTGCCAAGCACGTCGCTCAGCGCACGGAAAATGGTCCAGTCCTCGCGCGCATCGCCCGGCGGGAAGGCGGCGCGCTCGCCGCGCTGCACTCGGCCTTCGATGTTGACGTAAGTGCCATGCTTCTCGGCATAGGTCGCGCCCGGCAGAACCAGGTCCGCGCTCGCCGCGCCCTTGTCGCCATGATGGCCGACATAGACCTTGAACGCGCCGGCAAATTTGTCGGCGGGAATCTCGTCCGCGCCGAGCAGGATCACCAGCTCGGGCTTGGCCTTCTCGATATCGGCGATGCCGCCCTTTTGCGCGTAGCCAAGCAACAGCCCCGCCATCCGCGCCGCGGCGGTGTGGAGGACGTTGAAGCCATTCCAGTCGCTCTTGATGAACGACCCCGATGCGGCCAACGCAGCGCCGAGCGCGCCGGCGCCCAGCGCGCCCGGACCGACGATCATCACCGGCCTGGCCGCGCCCATGATGGCGTCGGTCGCCGCCTTGGGCAGCTTGCCGAGGAGCGAAAGGTCGTCGCCCAGCCACTCGACCTTGTAGGTCAGGTCGACCTCAGGCCCGATGGCGAAGACTTTGGCACCGCGCCGAACCGCCTTGCGCAAGCGCGTGTTGACCAGGGGGGCTTCCCAGCGGACGTTCGACCCGACCAGCAGGATGACGTCGGCATTCTCAAGCTCAGCGATCGGCGTGTTGAACCGCACCGCGCTCAGCGACGACACGTCATAGTCGAGGCCCGTCTGCCGCCCTTCGAGCAGCTTCGATCCGGCCTGCGCGAGCAGCGCCTTGGCGGCATACATGGTCTCGGCGTCGAGCAGGTCGCCGGCGATCGCTGCGACCTTGCTGCCGGCCTTCTTGAATTGCTTGGCGAAGACCTCGAGCGCCTCGGCCCACGACGCCTCGCGCAGCTTCCCCTTCTCGCGCACCCACGGGCGGTCGAGCCGGCCTCGCACTAGCGCGTCGACATGATGCCGCGTCTTATCATGCGCCCATTCCTCGTTCACCGCGTCGTTGATGCGCGGCAGGATGCGCATCACCTGGCGCTGGCGAACATCCATGCGGATGTTGGTGCCGACCGCGTCCATCACGTCGATGCCGGGCACCTTCCTGAGCTCCCACGGCCGCGCTTCGAAGCTATAGGGCTTCGACAGCAGGGCACCGACCGGGCACAGGTCGACCAGGTTGCCGGCCAGCTCCGAATTGAACGCGCCTTCCAGGTAGGTGGTGATCTGCTCGTCCTCGCCGCGGAACATGATGCCGACGGTGGGAACGCCCGCCACTTCCTCGGCGAAGCGAACGCAGCGCGTGCACTGGATGCAGCGGTTCATCGAGGTCTTGACGATCGGCCCGAAATATTTGTCGTCGACCGCCCGCTTATTGTCGTCGAACCGCGAATGGCCGCGGCCATAGGCCACCGCTTGGTCCTGAAGATCGCACTCGCCGCCCTGGTCGCAGATCGGGCAATCCAGCGGATGGTTGATGAGCAAAAACTCCATCACCCCTTCGCGCGCCTTCTTGACCATCGGCGTATCGGTCTTGATCGTCTGGCCGTCAGCGGCGGGGAGCGCGCAGCTCGCCTGCGGCTTGGGCGGCCCCGGCGCCACCTCGACCAGGCACATGCGGCAGTTGCCGGCAATGCTGAGCCGTTCATGATAGCAGAAGCGCGGGATTTCCTTGCCGGCAAGCTCGCAAGCCTGCAGCACAGTCGCGCCCTGCGGCACCTCGATCTCGACGCCGTCGACGGTGACTTTAGGCATTAGTCGGCGCCTCCGCCTTCGTTCGGCACGGCAGTCGCGATGCGCCACGCGGCCAGTGCCAGGACGGCGCGCAACCCAGGCCGGTTGAGCTCGGCCTTGTCCACGCCCGACAGGCAGGCGTTAAGTGTCGGGCCGAGCGCTTCGGCCGCCTCGGCTTCTTCCCCGGTCGCCACTTCACTCTTGAGCAGCTGCGCGACATTGGCGGGGCTGGTCATGACCGTGCACAGGGCCATGGCCTCCATGGGATCGCGCGCAGACAGCGGCGTCTTGAGCCGGGCGGCGGCGTTCAAGCC
>DASWTR010000378.1:0-1578 GCA_036402035.1 Sphingomicrobium sp. | reverse complement strand
CACCAGCAGCACTGGCAAATGGCCGAAGCGCAGGGCCCCGATCAGGAGGCCGGGGACGATCTTGTCGCAGATTCCGAGCAGCGCGGCGCCGTCGAACATGCCGTGGCTCAGCGCTACCGCGGTCGACAGGGCAATCACGTCGCGGCTGAACAGGGACAGGTCCATGCCCGGCTGGCCTTGGGTCACGCCGTCGCACATCGCTGGAGTCCCGCCGGCGACCTGCGCCGTCGCGCCGACCTCGCGGGCGTAGATCTTCATCTGCTCCGGGTAGCGGCCATAAGGCTGATGCGCCGACAGCATGTCGTTATAGGCGGTGACGATCGCGAGGTTGGGGCCACGCAGCGTCCGGATCGCATCCTTGTCCTCGCCCGCCGCGGCAAAGCCGTGGGCGAAGTTGCCGCAGCTGAGGCGCGGCCGGGTGATGCCGCGCTCGGCCTCGTCGGCCATCAGCTGCAGATAGCGCCCACGGCCCGGCTTGGACCGTTCGATGATCCGGTCGGTGACCTTGCCGACGCGGGGGTCGAGCCTACTCATGCCAGTGCACCCCGTCCAATTCGGTCAGCGCGATCGCCGCCGACGGCCCCCAGCTGCCCGCGCCATAGGCTTTGGAGGTCAGCCCGGCCTCGCTCCATGCCGCCCGCACGCCGTCGATCCACTGCCACTGCGCCTCGACCTCGTCGCGCCGCACGAACAGGGTCGGGTCGCCGTCGATCAGGTCGAGCAGCAGCCGCTCGTAGGCAATACGGCGGCGATGATCCGCGAAGGCGTTGGCCAGGCCGACATCGAGCGGCACCTCGCGCAGCCGGATGCCTTCGCGATCCAGCCCCGGTGTCTTGGCCATCACTAGCAGCCGGATATTCTCTTCCGGCTGGATCGAGATCAGCAGCTTGTTGGCCTGCGTCTTGGCGCCGCGACGGGCGAAGATCGAATAGGGCACGCATCTGAACTGGATGAAGATCTCGGTCTTGCGTTCGGCCAGTCGCTTGCCGGTGCGAAGATAGAAGGGCACGCCGGCCCAGCGCCAATTGTCGACATGGGCCTTCAGCGCCACAAACGTCTCAGTCGCAGACTCCCGGCCCAACTCCTCGGCATAGGATTGGACGGGCTGCCCGCCGACCGCGCCCTGACCATATTGGCCGGTGACCAGCTGCGTCGCGACATCGTCGGCGCGCAGCGGTCGAAGCGAGCGGAGCACCTTGACCTTCTCGTCGCGTACTGCGGTGGCGTCGAAGTCGGCCGGCGGTTCCATCGCCACCAGCGCCAGCAGCTGCAGCATATGGTTCTGGACCATGTCGCGCAGCGCGCCGGCGCCGTCATAATAATCGGCGCGGCCCTCGAGCCCGATCGTCTCCGCGACCGTGATCTGGACATGGTCGATATGGGCGCTGTTCCACAATGGCTCGAAGGTCGAGTTGGCGAAGCGCAGCGCCAGCAGGTTCTGGACCGTCTCCTTGCCGAGATAATGGTCGATGCGGAACGTCCGCTCCTCAGGGAAAGCGGTCGCAACCGCGTCATTGATATCCTTGCTCGACGCGAGGTCGCTGCCCAGCGGCTTCTCCAGCGCCAGCCGCGCATGCG
>DASWTR010000377.1:0-11044 GCA_036402035.1 Sphingomicrobium sp. | reverse complement strand
TTTGCGATAGGTCCCCTTCGCCTCGACGACGGTGGCGAAGCCGCCTCACTGAAGCTCGTCCTCGAGTGCTTCAAACTCGACCGACACCTCGTGCCAACCCCACCATATCAGCACGCTGATCGAAGCCGCGGCCAATCGCGCGGCGACGGAAGCAATCAACAACGCTGCCGGCTCGCGACTGAGGATGATCGTGCCAACGACGACAGCGCTGGAGGCGAGAGCCAGCAATCCGATCTGGGCCGTGCTAACAGAGAGTCGTCGGGCCAGGCGGTGATCAAACCCTCCGCCTCGTCCAGTCCGAGCAAGCACGCTGCCGATCGGCCCAAACATACTGAAGGCTAGCTTGCCAATCCGGTAAACCAGCCGGCGGCGAGCCGCCGCACTGGTGCGGCAGGCAATTTCCGGAAACGCCAGTTCTGGCATCGCCATAGAGATGGTTGCGGCTGGTGGCCGGCGTGTGAGCCATACGGCAATCAGGCCACCCCAATCCCGCAGACCCAGTGCCAGCGCGGCATAGACCCAATGGAGGTCGAACATCGCGACGAAGCCGGTTCCCGCAACCAAGATTAGCGTCGAGCCCATCTGCCAGGGTGTGCCGATATTTCGTCGACCTGCTAGCAGTATCCCCGGTGTCCTGGCGGGAAGGCCGATACCCAGGACCAGCATCATCGCCGCCAGTTCCGGGAGCCCAAGGGCTGACGTTGCGGCTGCCATCGCGAACAGTAGTGCAATGCATCCGAACAGCACGAGAAAGTCGACCCGAAGCGCCAATTTTCGAGCGCGCGCTCGCAATCCCGCGTCGCAATCGAACCGCGCCGACATCGCAGCGAAGGATTGCGTCGAAAATAGCGACCGGACGGCCTGGGTGAAGCCGTGGGCAGTCATCAAATAGATTGTAGTACTCAAGCCAACTGCGCTCGTTATGGCTGCCCAGGCAAGGAGCCAGGCGGCGAACGGCACATACTCCTGGATCGTGACTAAGCCGGCCTTTTGGCGCCATCTCGCATGATTTCGGCCCGAACCGATCTTCTCAAGCTTCATGCGCGCGCGGCCGACGACGCGGGAAATTCCAATGTTGGCGAACGCGACACGCGAGCCTCGCCTCGAGCCCTGGGTCGCGAGAGATCGTCGAACAGCTGTATGTATTTGCGCATGGCTTCGGCCCGGCCGAAGTCGGCGGCCCGATTGCCAGGCCGGACACTATCAGGCCCTACCTGACGAAGAATGGCATCGGCTAGCTGATCGACGTCGCAAGGGTCGACGAGTAACCCGAACTTTCCCGAGCCCAGGACATGGTCGGCATCTCCTGCGGTGCGGGATGCCACCACCGCCGTGCCGCACGCTATCGCTTCGAGCAATACATTGGCGGATCCTTCCCACAGCGACGGGAGAATAAGCGCGCTTGCGCTCGCGATGTAGGGGAAGGGATTGCCTGTCGCCGGGACGAACTGCACGTCGCCTTCGACGCCAAGCTCGGATGCCAAGCTCCGAAGGCGGTCCAGTGCGCTAGGTTCGCCCTCGCCAAGGATCATGAGACGCAACGGCCGCTCGGCGCGGGCCTTGGCGAATGCCCTCAGCAAGACGTCGAAATTCTTCTGCTTGACGTGCCGACCAACCGCCAGTGCGTACGGAGTTCTGGGCTCGTCTCTCCACGGGTGGGCACAGGGAGACGCGGCCGCGGCCCGCACCGCGTCAGCATCGACACCATTTGCTATGATGTCGGCCTTCCCCACCGCGATTTGGCGGGCAAGGAAGGAATGCTTGCCCTGGGCCTGCGAAACAAGCACCAACTTGTCTGCGAGACTGCCGATCACCGCAAACTTCGCTGCGCGCCAAACGCGGGTCAGCCATGACGGGGAGCCATGATTGATGTCGTTGCTGATCCGCAGCACCTTGGTTCCCCGAAGGCCCAACCAAGCGATCGTGCTGAGCAGGTGCCCATGATTTCCTGCCGACAACATGATGTCGGGCGCCCAGTCGCGGCTATGCTTGCGGTAGGCGAGCAGCGCCCTTTGCATCTGGGCGCGGCGCGGGCGAGCGGCGTCGCTGCCTTCGTTCAGCCGCACGATCGTTACGTCGGGCCGGAGCTGGGCTCGAAGAAGCCCGTCTGGGTTACAAGTCAGAAGTCGGACCTGGTAGCCTGATGCAGCTGCCTCATTGGCCAGTGCAATTGCATTTCGGACGACTCCCGTCGCACCAAGATCGCTGACGAAAATCTGAAGGCGCGAGGCTCCGGAGGAGTCCGCCAATTGGCTGGGCAAATTCATGCCGAGCCGACTAGATCCCCTACCTTGCCGGGGCCTGTGAGCTAGATTTGATTTTCCAAATGTTCGGCCTTCTGCGGCGTCCGACAGTGGGAATCTGCCGCGAAATCCCTATCAGACCACAACCGGCAGGATCGACCCGATGAAAATATTGTTGATCGAGGATGACCAGGTGATTGGCAACTATGTCGCCAGGGGGCTGCGCGACGCCGGCCATGTCGTCGACATCTGCGCAGACGGAAAGTCGGGCCTCTTCGCCGTGGCCGAACAGAGTCATGACGCAGTCGTCCTCGATCGGATGCTGCCCGGGGTCGATGGGATGACGATCCTTCAGACGATGAGGGCTTCGAGAAACTTCACACCGGTGCTGATCCTGACAGCCCTAGGAGAGGTAGACGACCGGGTCGAAGGCCTTCGCAAAGGCAGCGACGACTATCTCTCGAAGCCTTTTTCGCTGCAGGAATTGATCGCGCGCGTGGAAGCGCTCGGCCGACGGCCGACCCGCCCTCAGCAGATTGATCGTTTTGCTGCCCATGGTGTGGAGATGGACCTTCTCAAACGGCAGGTGCTGGTTCGCGGCGAGGAAGTGCGGCTGACTCGACGTGAGTTCGAGATTCTGGAGGTGCTGCTTCGAAATCGGGGCCGGGTGGTCACTCGGGATATGCTGCTTGAAGCGGTATGGGATTATCGATTCGATCCTCAAACGAACATTGTTGATCAGCATGTCAGCCGCCTTCGCCAGAAACTGGGCGAGCAGGAGGCTGCCGGCTGCATCGAAACGGTGCGCGGCATCGGCTACCGAGTCAAAGATTGACGTCGATGCGCCTTCGTCCAAGCTTGGCCATCCGGCTCACAATCGCATTGATTGGGGCCACGTTTCTGGCCACTGCCAGCATCCTTGGCGGCATCTATTATTTCAGCGTGAAGCGCCCCATGGACGAGGTGCGCGCACAAGTTCACTCGGAGGCACGCGCTCTATCGGCCCTTTATCAGGCGCGGGGCGAAGGGGCCCTTCGGGAGGCGCTAGTCAAGCGACGTAGATCCCCTTCTCCCTACAAGCCGTTCGACGCATTGCTGGATCGCCGCGGCGATCTGCTGACCGGCAATCTGCCTAGCTGGCCAAACGTTCGACGGGGAGATTGGGCGGTAATCGAGGCGGATCTCTACCGCGACGGCGACGAAGACGACCATGAAGCACTCACTCGTGATTTAACCTTGCCGGACGGGAAGCGGCTGCTCGTCGGAAGGGACATAGAGATTCTCTCCGATCGAAAGGAATTGATGGTCGAGGCGGGCCGGTGGGGAGCGCTCCCTGTCCTGTTGTTCGGCCTGATCGGGGGGATTCTGATCAGTTGGATTACCGGCCGCCGGCTGGAAGCCGTCGGCAGGACCGCCCGCGCGGTGATGCAGGGCGACCTGAGCATTCGAGTGCCGATCAAAGGCACTGGGGACGAGTTCGACGAGCTTGGCATGAGCCTGAATGCCATGCTGGACCGCAACCAGGAGCTGGTCGCGTCGCTTAGCCGTGTGTCCGACAGCATCGCGCATGAACTGAGGACGCCCTTGGCGCGACTTCGTAGTTCGCTGGAAGGCATCGGCGCAGGAGAGGTCGTGGAGGTTAAGCGGGTCGAGGCTGCGCAGTTGGAAGCGGAGCGGCTTCAGCAGACATTTGATGCATTGTTGAGGATCGCTCGTCTCGACACCGGCCGCCACCGTATCAGCCGCGACCAGGTTCAGCTTGATGCATTGGTGAGCGATGCGGTCGACTTCTACGAGCCGGAAGCAGCAGCACGTCAACTTGCGTTCAGCCTGTCGGTCACTCCATGCAAAGTGCTCGGCGATCGCAATCTTCTGTTTCAGGCCGTTGCGAATCTGCTCGATAACGGGATCAAATTTGCCCCGGAACACGGCCAGTTGCGGGTCGAACTGTTTGCCAGTTATGGCCTTGCGAGGATTGCCGTGACCGACAATGGTGCCGGCGTCGAGGAGGCGCACCATCCGCGACTTTCGGAGCCATTCTTCCGCGCGCCGGGCAGCGAAGCTATCGCCGGGACCGGGCTCGGCCTAACCCTGGTCAGCGCAATCGCCATCGCGCACGAGGGCTCACTGACTTTCAATCGAACCTCGGGCAGCTTCAGCGCCATTCTGACTGTACCGCTGGCGGACCATTCGCGATGATCCATTCCCCTAATGGACATTGACTCGAAAATGCTCGCGTTTCTTCCTATATGGCCCTTGCCAGGGGATCGGGCGGCCGCGGCTCACTTCGGTGAGGCGAGGAAAGTCCGGGCTCCACGGAACAACGGTGCCGGGTAACGCCCGGCGGTTTCCGCTTCGGCGGGGATCAGGGACAGTGCCACAGAAAGCATACCGCCCGGCTTCGGCCGGGTAAGGTCGAAAGGGTGCGGCAAGAGCGCACCGCGCGGCCGGCAACGGGCGCGGCACGGTAAACCCCACCGGGTGCAAGACCGAATAGGGGCGGCATATGGGCCTGTTCCGGCTCGTCGCCCGGGTTGGTCGCTGGAGGCGGAGGGCAACTTCCGTCCTAGAGGAATGGTCGCCACTTCGCGCAAGCGAGGTACAGAACCCGGCTTACAGGTCCCCTGGCATTTCGTATGAAGGACTGGAATGGCCAAACCCACGCGATCCGACGACTGGGGCTTTCCTCGCTGGCGCCCCTACGGTGCTAAGGGCCGCGCCGCGGCGCGCGTGCGCCTGTGCGACCGCGAGGGCTGCAACGAAGTCGGCGATCGGCCGGCTCCCAAGGCGCCTAACAGTCGCGAGCGCTGGATGTTCTGTGAGGCTCACGCTGCCGAATACAACAAGAATTGGAATTATTTCGCCGGGCTGACCGCCGAAGAAGCGGCCAAGCGTGCCGCCGAAGAAGAAAGCGGCGCGAACGCATACCGCCAGAGCGCCCATTATGCCTGGGCCGGCCCTGGCGACGGCAGCCGAAGCCGCGACGAGATGCGGGCGCTCGACGTGCTGGAACTGGAGCCGGATGCCGATTTCAAGGCGGTGAAAGCAGCGTATCGTCGGTTGGCCAAGGAGCACCATCCCGACCGCCACAAGGGCGACACAGAGGCCGCCAAGCGCTTCCACGCCGTCCAGGCAGCCTATGACGTGCTCAAGAAGGCAGAAGAACGAAAAACCGGCGCGAAGGTTTAGGGGTTCAGCATATAGGTGCCCGTCGCCTGCGCGACTGACCGGTCCGGATCGCCGCCGTGGGCGGTACCGCGGACGAAGGCGACCTGCCGCGTCAATTTGTAGCACTCGCAGCGAGCGATCACTGTTTCACCCTTCAAAGCTGGCCGCAGATAATCGAGCCTCAGGTCGATGGTGACGATCGGCTGGAAATGCCCCAGTGCCATCCACACCGATGCCCCGCCGCAGGTGTCGAGCAGGCTCACGATCGCGCCGGACGCGAGGATGCCCTCGTCCGGGATGCCGACCAACTCTTCGCGCCAGGGCAAGGCCAGCTCGATCCAATTGTCGCCGGACTGGCGGTATTCGAGGCCGAGCGCTCGGCCATGGCCGACGTTGCGGGCCAGCTCGAAGAAGCGTTCGGGGTCGAATCCGGCCTGGTCGCTCATGCCGCGGCCAGCCGCGCGGCGGTCTCATGTACCAGGGCGATCATGTTGGGGACGCCCTGGGTGCGGTTGGAGGATAATTCCCGCGTCAGGTTGAATGGCTCCAGCAGGGCTTTGACGTCCATCGCCGCAACCTCGTCCGGCTGTCGATCCTGCACCGCCGACAGGATCAGCGCGACAATGCCCTTGGTGATCGCCGCATTACTGTCGGCAAGGAAATGAAGGCGGCCATCCGGCAGCCGCGTCGGATAGACCCAGGTGGAGGAGGAGCAGCCGCGCACCTTGGTCGCGTCGGTCTTCAGCGCGTCGGGCATGGGCTCCAGCTTGCGGCCCAGTTCGATCAGCAGCCGATAGCGGTCCTCGCTGTCGAGGAACTCATATTCGTCGGCGATGTCGTTGAGGGCGGGCAGGGCGGTCATTAGCCCGGCGCCTAGCGCGCGGTGACCGCCAAGTCACCTAGCGGTCGCGCAATTCCTCGATCTGGCGAGCCAGAGAATTTTCCTTCTCGACGGTGATCCGCTCAAGCACCTTGATCCGCTCCTTGAGTTCGCCAACCTCTTCGCGCAGCCGGAGATTTTCCGCATGCTCCTTGGCGCTAACCTCGCCGCCCTCGCGGCGGCGATTGCTGTATTTCGCCCGAAGCACCGATGCGATCATCACCGCGACCACGATGATCGCCACCATTTCAAAAGGGTTCACTGGACCTTTTCTCCTTTTTCGAGGCGCGGCGTGCGAAGGGCCTCGATCTGCGCGGCGGTTTGCATGCCGCCATCCGTCACGATCTTTTCCAACACTCGGACGCGCGCTTCAAGCTCCGTGTTCGACGCAGCATATTGCGCTGCTTTCTCAGCCGCGGCCATGGCATCGATCTCCAGCCGGCGCTCCTTCAAGGCGAACCAGCGCCGGGTCAGATAGATCAGGAACAGGCTTGGAAAGCCGATCGCGATCAGCAGCCCGATTGCTTCACCAGGACCCATTACGCGCGTCCCCCTTTGTCGATCACCAGTGCGTCGATTTCCTTCGCCAGCCGGTGCGGCCGATCGGTAACGATCCGCTCGATCGTCTCCAGCCGGTCCTTGACCGAGCCCAGCTCGGCTCGAAGCTGCGCATTCTCGCTGGTGAGCAGCTTGATCCGCTCCATCGATTCCTTGTCGGTATGGGGGTGGATCGGATTGCCCCAGCTGCCTTCCAGCGGATAGCCGTACTTGATCCTGAGCCAGGTAGTAATCACCCACCCGGCGACGGTGAAACCGGCAACCGCAGCGATCAGCGGCGCGACCTGCATGATCTGGTCGAAGTTCATTGCCCCTCCGTTTTGATTAGCGCAGCTGCTCGATCTCGCGGGCGAGGCTGCGGTTTTCAGTCGTCACATAGCTTTCGATGTCGGCGATGCGGCGGTCGATCTCGCGCAGCCGGCTGCGGATGTCGCGCGCGGTCCGGCGCGGCGAAGCGCGCACGCCCTGCCAGAAGCGCTGCTCTTCCTTGTCCTCAACCGCAAGCTCGCGCGGCTTGTCGTCGGCGATGAAGCCGGCGATGAAATAGATCGGCAGGACGCTGCCGCCGCTCATCACCACGGCGCTGACGAACATGATCCGGACCAGTGTGGCGTCGAGCCCGGTATAGTCGGCGATGCCTGAGCAAACGCCCATGAACTTGCCGTTGCGCTTGTCGAGATAGAATTTGGTCCGGCTTGGCGGCTGGGTGCTCATAGCGCCGACTCCTCGTCGGTCAGGAGGCGCTGGCGGCCCGGCTCGGGCAGGCTGTGGTTGCGCCAATTGGGGTTCTCGGCGGTCATGATCCGCTCGATCGTCTGCAGCCGGTCGTCGAGGCGCCGCGCGGCGTCATGCAGATCGTCCAGCAGCTTCTCGTCCGAACCGGTCAGGGTCGCGGCCGTCTTCCATTTGGTGATGTAGTGGAAGATTACCCACGGCAGGCCGATGAACAAAATCGAGCAGATGATAATCGGTAGAAATACGTCTTCCACTTACGCCCCCTTGGCCTTGAGTGCCGCCTTCATCGCTTCCAGCTCGGCATCAATCTTGTCAGTCGCCCGAAGCTCGGCAATCTCCTCTTCGAGGCTCTTCGGCCCGGTCATGCCAAGCGCATCGGCCCGGCCTTCGGCGAAGTCCGCCCTACGCTCCAGCTGCTCGAAGCGCGAGAAAGCGTCCTGGGTCCGGCTGCCGTTGAGGATTTCGCCCGTGCGAGCCCGCGTCACCGCGCTCTCGATGCGCGTGGCGATGGCGTTTTGCCGCGCCCGCGCCTCACGCAGCTTGCCCTGTAGCTTGGCGATATCCGCCTCATAACCTTTCAGCGTTTCCTCGATCGAGGCCAGCTCGACCTTCAGCCCGTCGGCCATGTCGGCCGCCTTCTGCCGCTCGATCAGTGCCGCCTTGGCCAGGTCCTCGCGATCCTTGGACAGTGCCAGCTGGGCCTTCTCGGTCCAGCTCGCCTGCAGCTCGTTAAGCCGCAGCAGGGCGCGGTCCATCTCCTTGCGGTCGGCGATCGACCGCGCGGCGGAGGCGCGCACCTCGACCAGCGTTTCTTCCATTTCGAGGATGATCATGCGGATCATCCGCGCCGGATCTTCGGCACGATCGAGCAGCTCGGTGAAATTGGCTGCGAAGATATCCCGCGTGCGGGAGAAAATGCCCATCAAGCACTCCAGATACAATTACCCTGTCGCTAACACTCTTGCAGAGTTCGTGCCAGAATCCAGCTTTGCACGGAATTCTCAAAAAACTGTGGAAAAACCGCGAAAAATCGACCGAAATATCTTGCCACTTGGTGGGATTTACCACCACATGTTGGCAGATGGAACGAGCCAATCAGTTCGTCGGCCAAAGCCTCGCCTTCCTCGACGCCGTCGAGCGGGCCAGCCGTGCCGCGCCGCTCAACCGGCCGGTGCTGGTGATCGGCGAGCGCGGCACTGGCAAGGAGCTGATTGCCGAGCGTCTCCACCATTTGTCATCGCGCTGGGCTGGCCCGCTAGTGACGATGAACTGCGCGGCGCTGCCCGAGAATCTGATCGAGGCAGAGCTGTTTGGCCACGAAGCTGGCAGCTTTACCGGCGCTGCCAAGACCCGTCACGGGCGGTTCGAGGAGGCCGATGGCGGCACATTGTTCCTTGACGAGCTGGCGACCCTCTCCTCGCCGGCGCAGGACCGGCTGCTTCGCGCGGTCGAATATGGCGAGGTGACCCGGATCGGTGCCTCGAAGCCGATCCAGGTCGACGTGCGCATCGTCGCGGCGACCAATGAGCATCTGCCCAAGCTGGTGCAGGAAGGACGGTTTCGGGCCGACCTTCTCGACCGGCTGTCGTTCGAGGTGGTGACCTTGCCGCCGCTCCGGGCGCGAAAGGGTGACATTCCGTTGCTGGCGGAGCATTTCGGACGGCGCATGGCGGTCGAGCTGGACTGGACCAACTGGCCCGGCTTCTCCGAGCGCGCGGTCCAGGCGCTGGAATCCTATTCCTGGCCTGGCAACGTCCGCGAGCTGCGCAATGCGGTCGAGCGCGCCGTCTACCGCCACGAGGATCCGGAGCGGGAAATCGACGCGATCCAGTTCGACCCGTTTGCTTCGCCGTGGACCCTCAATCATGACTCCGCCGGGGCGGTCGAGGTCGCGGCGCATGCCGGCCAGACAAGCGCGCCTCTTGCCGAAGCCCCGCCGCCGGCGCTCCCTACCTCGACGGACGACCTTCGCGGGGCAGTAGCTGCCTATGAAAAGGCCCTGCTCGAGGAAGCGCTGGCTCGTCACCGCTATAACCAGAGATCGACCGCCGCGGCCCTTGGGCTCTCCTATGACCAGCTTCGTCACGCGATGAAGCGGCACCAGCTGGCATTGAGCAGCTAGCGCTCTCTTTTCGCGGAAAACCGTGCTATAACGGACTCGGGATGTTCGTTCGCTTAGGTCGGGAGGTCTACGATGAGAATCTCACCTTTGGCCGTAGTGGCCCTTGCCGCTTTTCCAGTGTCGGCTTCCGCATCCGTTATCTCGATAGGTTCGGGTTTCGCTGAAAGTTGCTGGCGCGCGGCCGAAGATCGTGATGCGAGCCGCACCGCGATGGACAATTGCAACAAGGCGATGGCCGAGGAAGGGCTGGCGCATCACGATCGCGTGGCGACTCACGTCAATCGCGGGATCCTCTATTTGATCCGCGGCAATGTGAGGGAAGCCAATACCGACTTCGACACGGCGCTGAGGCTCGATCCGACGGAGCCCGATGCCTGGCTCAACAAGGCCGTGGTCCATGCGCGCTTCGGCAACAGCACTGCCGCAATGCCATTCGTTGCCAAGGCGCTGGAGCTGAAGACCCGTCGACCGGCACTGGCCTATTTCGTCCGCGCCATGGCTTATGAGGACAGCGGCAATATCCAGGCTGCCTATTACGACCTCAAGCGGGCCCAGTCGCTCGAGCCGAAATGGAGCGAGCCGGTTGCCGAGTTGAAGCGCTTCCAGGTCCGCCGGCCCTAAGGCCAGGCGGACCCAATTTTACGGCTTTAGCTGCCCAGCGTCTGGTAGGTCGCCATCGCGTAAAGCATGGGGATTGACAGCAGCGTGTTGGTGCGGCTGGCGAGCATGGCGGTACGCGCCGATTTGGCCTTAGTCGCATCGTCCGCCTCGACCAACCCAAGCGCCTTTTGCTGGTTCGGCCAGATGATCGCCCAGACGTTGAACGCCATAATCAGCGCTAGCCACATGCCGATCCCGATCAACCGCACTTGCGGCTGCAGCGTCAGCGCTTCGACCAGATAATTGTTGACGTAGGCCAGGATGGCGCCGGTCAGGACCGTGAAGGCCGCGCCCCAGCGGAAATAGAAGAGCGCTTTCGGAGCGATATATTTGGAGACGCCGGCCTTCAGCTCAGCCGGCACCGACGGCATGGTCGGGATCTGCACGAAGTTGAAATAATAGAGCAGCCCGATCCAGGTGACCCCGAAGAAGACGTGGAGCCATCGCAATATGCCCTCGGCGCTGAGCGTTTCAGCGTGGAAGCCGGCCATTAGCGCGATGGCGAGGACCAGCCCGGCCAACAGCACGACATTCAGATTCTCAAGGAACTTGCCCATCACTTCCCCCTCTTGGGTTGGCGGTTTTCCGCTTCGATGCGGTGGTGTTACGACCGTCGGGGGGTGGGGAGCAACCCATGGGCGACAAGGTGCGGAGCCTGAGGGCCGCAGAGGCGTTACG
>DASWTR010000376.1:0-6108 GCA_036402035.1 Sphingomicrobium sp. | reverse complement strand
CGGCAAGCAGTTCGCGTAAAGCTCAGGGGACCGCTCGGCGATGGCCAGCCTCAAGTCATTGAAGCTTCGCATCGGCTCGGTGAAGTCGACGCAGAAGATCACCAAGGCGATGAAGATGGTCGCCGCGGCGAAGCTGCGCCGCGCGCAGTCGGGCGCCGAGGCCGGCCGTCCCTATTCGACCCGGCTAAGCGATGTCGTCGGCTCGCTGGCCAGCCGCATCACCGTCGGCCCGCAGTCGCCCAAGCTGATTGCCGGCACGGGCAAGGACGACACGCACCTGATCGTGCTCGCCACCGGCGACCGCGGCCTCGCCGGCGCGTTCAATACCAATATCGTCCGCGCCGCCCGCAAGAAGGGCGAGGAGCTTCAGCGGCAGGGCAAGACCGTGCTGTTCTACATCGTCGGCCGCAAGGGCAAGCCGGTGGTCAGCCGCGCCTTCCCCAAATCGATCATCGCCGAATATGACACCAGCGCGATGAAGACGCCCGCCTATGCCGATGCGCAGGCGATGGCCGACGATATCGTCGACCGGTTCGAAAGCGGTCAGTTCGACGTGGCCCATCTCGCCTACAGCGAGTTCCGCTCGGTGCTGGCGCAGGAGCCCAAGGTCGACCAAATCATCCCGGTCGTGCCGGCCAAGCCTGCAGCCAACGACAAGGCCAATGTCGCTGCAGCCGCGGTCGAATATGAGCCGGACGAGGAAGCGATCCTCGCCGACCTGCTGCCGCGCAACGTCGCGATCCAGATCTACCGCGCGCTGCTGGAAAATGCCGCCGGCTTCTACGGCTCGCAGATGACCGCGATGGACAATGCGACGCGCAACGCCGGCGACATGATCAACCGCCTGTCGATCCAGTACAACCGCCAGCGCCAGGCGGCGATCACCACCGAACTCGTTGAAATCATCTCGGGCGCTGAAGCGCTCTAACGGCCGATCCAAGAGGAACTGAAGACCATGGCTACTGCCGCTCCCGCCAAGCCCCGCACCAAGAAGGCCGCTGCGTCGGCGACGACCGCCGCAGCGCCGACCACCGGCAACCTGGTCGGCCGGGTCGCGCAGGTCATCGGTGCCGTCGTCGACGTCGCCTTCGAGGGCGAACTGCCGCCAATCCTCGCGGCGCTGGAGACCGACAACCAGGGTAACCGCCTGGTGCTCGAGGTCGCGCAGCATCTCGGCGAAAATATCGTCCGTACGATCGCCATGGATTCGACCGAAGGCCTGACTCGCGGCCAGCGCGTCACTGCGACCGGCTCGCAGATCCGCGTACCCGTCGGCCCCAAGACGCTCGGCCGGATCATGAACGTCATCGGCGAGCCGATTGACGAACAGGGGCCGATCGGCAGCGACATGAGCGCTTCGATCCACGCCGACGCGCCGCCCTTCGTCGACCAGTCGACCGAAGCCGCGATCCTGGTCACCGGTATCAAGGTCATCGATCTTCTCGCCCCCTACGCCAAGGGCGGCAAAATCGGCCTGTTCGGCGGCGCCGGCGTCGGCAAGACCGTGCTGATCCAGGAGCTGATCAACAACATCGCCAAGGGTCACGGCGGCGTTTCGGTGTTCGCCGGCGTCGGCGAGCGCACCCGCGAGGGCAACGACCTTTATCACGAGTTCCTCGACGCTGGCGTCATCGCCAAGGATGCCGACGGCAATCCGACGCCGGAAGGCTCCAAGGTCGCGCTGGTATTCGGACAGATGAACGAACCGCCGGGAGCCCGCGCCCGCGTCGCTCTGTCGGGCCTCACCCAGGCCGAATATTTCCGCGACCAGGAAGGGCAGGACGTGCTGTTCTTCGTCGACAACATCTTCCGCTTCACCCAGGCGGGTTCGGAAGTGTCGGCGCTGCTCGGCCGTATTCCTTCGGCGGTGGGCTACCAGCCGACTCTGTCGACCGACATGGGCCAGCTGCAGGAGCGCATCACCTCGACCAACAAAGGCTCGATCACCTCGGTGCAGGCCATCTACGTCCCGGCCGACGACTTGACCGACCCTGCCCCGGCGACCTCCTTCGCCCACTTGGACGCGACCACCACCCTGAGCCGCGCCATC
The DNA here is from genome assembly GCA_036402035.1 of Sphingomicrobium sp. Classification (GTDB taxonomy): domain Bacteria; phylum Pseudomonadota; class Alphaproteobacteria; order Sphingomonadales; family Sphingomonadaceae; genus Sphingomicrobium. Next base: position 4,058 of record DASWTR010000376.1, on the reverse strand, counting down.
TCGGAGCTCGGTATCTACCCGGCGGTCGATCCGCTCGACTCGGTGAGCCGCGTTCTGACCCCGACGGTTGTCGGGCAGGAGCATTATGAGGTCGCCCGTGCGGTCCAGGAGACGCTGCAGAAGTATAAGTCGCTGCAGGACATCATCGCCATCCTGGGCATGGACGAGCTTTCGGAAGAGGATAAGCTGGTCGTCAGCCGCGCCCGCAAGATCCAGCGCTTCCTCAGCCAGCCGTTCCACGTCGCCGAAGTGTTCACCGGCATCCCCGGCAAGTTCGTCCAGGTGGAGGACACCGTCGCCTCGTTCAAGGCGGTGGTCGAGGGCAAGTATGACCATCTGCCCGAAGCGGCTTTCTATATGGTCGGCGGCATCGACGAGGCGATCGCCAAGGCCGAGAAGCTGGCCGAGGCCTAAGCATCATGGCCGACGACCTTCGCCTCGAGGATTGCGTCAATTCGCACTGCCCCTGGTCGGGAGACCCGGTCAGCGCGGACAGCCTGACGCGGTACAAGGGCGAGGCCGTCGGTTTCTGCAACCCGGGATGTCGGGACAAGTTCGAGAAAGCGGTGTCCACGTTCGATGCCGCGGTCGAGGGAAAGAAGTAAAAATGGCCGACCTTCACTTCGAGCTGGTGACGCCAGAGCGCCTCGTCCGCGCCGATGACGTGCATATGGTGGTCGTGCCGGGCGTCGAGGGCGAGTTCGGCGTCATGGCCGGCCATGCGCCCTTCATGACCACGCTGAAGGACGGCGAGTTGAAGGTGTTCAAGACCGCCGGCGGCCAGCCGGAGAGCATCTCCGTGTCCGGGGGCTTCGCCGAAGTCGGCGACAAGGGCCTGACGGTGCTCGCCGAGAGCGCGGAAGCCTAGCCAGTCGCTTTCTCCCGCGACACTGGTTAACCGCCCTTTTACCCAAAGCTGCTTCGGTACTACCTCCATTTGTGGAGGACGAATTCACCGATGCTGCAGCAGGCCATCGACACGCGGCGGGCCGACCTGAGCCAGGCGCTGACCGGACAGATGGGCTTGGCGGCAGAGGCGCGGAAACCAGACTGGCGCTGGGCGGCGGCCATCGCCGCGGCGTTGACCTTTATCCTCGTCGTCAACCCGATCGGGTTTGTCGGCGGCGGCTGGGACGACTGGCAATATCTAAACGCCGCTCGTTGCTGGGCCGAGCGAGGCCCTTGCCTCCCGCATGACCATTGGCAGGGCCGCTGGCCGATCATCGCCCCGCTCAGTGCGGTTATCGCCTTGCTGGGCGAAAACCGCTTCACGGTTGGCCTGCCGAGCCTTGCCTACGCCATCGGATGCCTGGCGCTGATAACCTGGCTCGGCAACCGCCTCGCCGGCCGGCCGGTCGGCTATCTGGCAGCGCTGTTGCTGTTGCTTGGGTCGCCGATCTTTGCGGTCGAGTTGCTCGATCCCAACGTGGAAATGCCCGAGCTGTTCTTCCTCTTGAGTTCCGCCTGCTTCCTGCTGGCCTATAAAGACAGGCACAACGCCTGGCTCGCCCTCGGCGCTGGCCTGGCTTGGTCACTGGCCTTCCAGGTGCGTGAGACTTCGGCGGCGATGGTCCCACTCGGCCTGCTCTCCGCGTGGCTGCTCGCCCGCCGAGATCGCAAGGCATGGCTGCTGGCCATCGGCGGGGCCGCCTTACCGCTTCTCATCGAGGCCCTGACATTCTGGCTGGCAACCGGCGATCCATTGTGGCGCCGCCATCTGTCGGTCGGCCACACCCAGATCGCCTCGACCGAGCTGCTTGGGCCGATCGATCATGCCGGATCTCCTTTCTTCAATCCCAACTACATCGCCCATTGGCGGCATGAGCCGGGCATCCACCTTCACTGGGCGATCGACGGGCTTCTCAATCTGTTCGCGAATACCAAGGCTGGCCTGATCATCCCGCTTTCGGCCACGCTGTTCATCCTGCTCCGCCGACAACTTGATCCTCGGCACCGGGCGATCATCGCCTGGTGTCTTGGCCTGTCGCTCTACTGGGCCTGTTTCCTGATCTACGCGCTGGCCATCGACCCCAAGCCGCGGATGATGTTCGTTCCGATCGCACTGGCGGCGCTAGCGCTCGCGGTCCTGGTTCGCGATCGCTTCGCCAAAGGCTCAGTGGCACTTGGCGCGACGATCGTGACGATCGCTACCGTGGTCGGATTGGCGATTGTCGTGGTCCACCCTTCGTTACGGCTTGCCGAACCCACCATCCAACAATGGCTCGACCGGAATGGCGATCGAATCGAAGCCGATATCACCACCCGTCGACACTTGGCGCTGATCCCGTCGGCTGACCGGGTCGCAAGGCTCGACAGCGGCCGGCCCCTTCTGCTGCTTCGCGTCGACATGAGCTGCGCTCGCTGGGCCGATCGCCATTTCCCTACCAAGCTGGTCGTGGTCGGCCAGGCGCCGATGAGCCCCATCGAAACCATTAACCCGGATCTGGCGAGCCATTTCTGCCTATATCGCTATCGCGCCCGGATAACCCCGAAGGATATCAGCCGCCTCACCTAATCGCTTGCGGCCTCACGGCGACCGCGATGCAGCCACCCGACCGAAATTAGTCTTTTCTAAAAGTTTGCCGGCTATTCACCATCTCGGTTTTTCCGCGGAATCCGATGGGAATCGTCAGTTATGAACGCATTCGGCAAGCGTAACGGATTGGGTCAGCGCCCCAGCTTTGGTGTGGCGCGGCCGATGAAGGGCGGCCCGACGCCCAAGGGCGGCGAGCAATTCCCTCCGGTCGAAGATCTTCCGCCAGTCGATGAATCCACCCTCTCGCCCGAGGGCAGCGCTCCGGCCGGGCCGGCCGGGGCGATGGATCGCCTGACCGAGCGGCAGAATGCCAGCGGCGCCGCGGCTTCGTCGAAGGGCGAGGGTTTCGAAGCCGCCGTCCACCGCATCAAGGAGCAGGTGCTTCCGCGCTTGCTCGAACGCGTCGATCCCGAGGCGGCCGCAACGCTCAACAAGGATGAGCTGGCCGAGGAATTCCGCCCGATCATCTCCGAGGTGCTGGCCGAGCTTAAGATCAACCTCAACCGCCGCGAAACCTTCGCGCTGGAAAAGGTGCTGGTCGACGAATTGCTCGGTCTCGGGCCGCTCGAGGAGCTGCTGGCCGACCCGGCGGTCAGCGACATCATGGTCAACGGTCCGGACCAGACTTTCATCGAGCGCAAGGGCAAGCTGGAGCTGGCCAAGATCCAGTTCCGCGACGAGGAGCATTTGTTCCAGATTGCCCAGCGCATCGTCAACAAGGTCGGCCGCCGAGTCGACCAGACCACCCCGCTGGCCGACGCCCGTTTGCAGGACGGTAGTCGTGTCAACGTCATCATCCCGCCGCTGTCGCTGCGCGGCACCGCCATCTCGATCCGTAAATTCTCCGAGAAGCCGATCACGCTCGACATGATGCGCGGCTTCGGCTCGATGTCGGAGAAAATGGCGACCTGCCTCAAGATCGCCGGCGCCTGCCGGATGAACGTCATCATCTCGGGCGGTACCGGCTCGGGCAAGACGACCATGCTCAACGCCCTGTCGAAGATGATCGATCCGGGCGAGCGCGTGATCACGATCGAAGACGCGGCCGAACTTCGGCTGCAGCAGCCGCACTGGCTGCCGCTCGAAACCCGTCCGCCGAACCTCGAAGGCCAAGGCGCCATCACCATTCGCGACCTCGTCATCAACGCCCTTCGTATGCGTCCTGACCGCATCATCCTCGGCGAAATTCGCGGCCAGGAGTGTTTCGACCTCCTGGCGGCGATGAACACGGGTCACGACGGCTCGATGGCCACGCTCCACTCCAACAGCCCGCGCGAATGCCTGGCCCGTATGGAAAACATGGTCATGATGGGCGAGATCAAGATTCCGAAGGAAGCCATCTCGCGCCAGATCGCGGACTCGGTCGACCTGATCGTGCAGGTGAAGCGTCTTCGCGATGGTTCACGCCGCACGACCAACATCACCGAAGTGATCGGCATGGAAGGCGACGTCATTGTCACCCAGGAGCTGTTCAAGTTCGAGTATCTCGACGAGACGCCCGACGGGAAAATCATCGGCGAAT
>DASWTR010000375.1:0-5995 GCA_036402035.1 Sphingomicrobium sp. | reverse complement strand
GGACCAGTTACTGGAAGCGACGCCTGATCTGGTGAGCCAGGATCGAGTAGCGGAGGGTCTTCGGACCGTCAGGCTAGCGAACACCGGCAGATCCTAGGTCGGCGCAGATGGGGGCTGGCAGCAATGCCGGCCCCCATTTCTATTGGGGATTGCTCCTCATCGCGCCATCGACCTTACGCGGCCCGCGCCAGGCGCGTCTTTTTCCCCAGCTGTCGATCAAGCGCGATGGCCCCCGCGGCGATGATCGAAAACAGCGCAAGCACGCCGACGATGCTGATGATTAGCTCGCCGGCCGTTTGGGTCGTCGGATTGAGAAACCAATAGGCGTACCAGCCGTCGATGGCTCCGCGAGCGAAGGCATATCCAAGATAGGCTGCCGGCGGGATCAGCGCCCATTTGAAATCGCTCCATCGCAGCTCGCCGTGCGGCATCAGCAGCCACAGCGCCGCAAACAGGATCGGCGTGACGTCATGGAGTGTCATGTCCGCGACCTTCTGTAGCCCGGTCGGGCTCCACAGCGATCTGAGCAACAGGGAATAGACCAGTCCGACGAGAGCGATCGAGGTCAGGCCCATCAATCGCGCCTTGGCCGTCGTCAGACGATTGCCGCTGCCTATTGCGATGGCGGTGGCGATCGACGCGACACCGATGTTGGTCAGGATGGTGAAGAATCCAACGAAGCGCCAGATCGCGAGACCAAGACCGAGATTGCCGACGATGATCCAGAATTGCAGGATCAGTCCGGCCCAGGCGACCAGCGCCACCACCCCCGCCGTCATCCTTGCTGTTTGCATCGCCGCACTCCTCACGAGGAGGTTACTCACATATCATGGAAAGGGCGGCCGTCGCGAGCAGGCCGATGTCGTTTTGCGGACGTGAAGGAGGCGGCGGTGCTGGCCGGCCCGCCGCCTCGCACCCCGCCGGGAACGATCGGTCGGCAGGGCCACAGCCCAGCAAACGCGCGGGTCGTTACGGGGATGCACGGTTCGGCTCGAAAGCTGGGCTACTGGTCGCCGAACTGCCGGAAACCCGCTGTTGGCAGAACAGGACTTCCGGCCGGCTGGAGCGCGCGGTAAGCATTCTGCAACAGCAGGGAGGCGAATATGCGGGCGATCTATCTGGCGATACTGTTGGCAAGCGCCGTTCCGGCCGGCGCCTGGGCGGAGCCGGCCGACGTAGCGCCTGCGGTGGCGGCAACCACCGCCCGGACCGAGGCCAATGTGAAGCTCGATGAAAGCCGCAAGCCGGCAGAGGTGCTGAGCTTCCTCGGCCTCGAGAAGGGCGACCGGGTGCTCGATATGTTCGGCGCCAACCAATATTGGGCGGAGATCATCGCGCCCGCGGTCGGCGCGGATGGTCATGTCACCGTGTGGCAGCCCAACCAGTTTCTGAACGACAAGCGTCGTGCCGGCTTCGCCGAGTTTGCCGGCAAGCAGAAGAATGTCGTGCTGCTCAATAGCCCGTTCGAACAGCCATCGCTCGGCACCAACGCCTACGACTTCATCATCATGAACCTCGACTATCACGATGTTTACTGGGAGAGCGCCGAGCGGAAGATCGGGCGGATTGAGCCTGACGCCTGGCTGCAGCGGCTGTTCGCAGCGGCCAAGCCCGGCGCGGTGGTTGGGATCATTGATCATGCGGCGACGCCGGGCGGCGACACGCGCGCGGTGGTCGAAAAGCTGCACCGGATCGACCCGGCGGTGGTCAAGGCCGATTTCGAGCGCGCCGGATTCGTCCTGGAAGGGACCAGCGACCTACTCAGGAACCCAGCCGACGACCACAGCCTCAACGTGTTCGACGAGAAGATCCGCGGGAAGACCGACCGCTTCATCTTCAAGTTCCGCAAGCCGAGCTAAGCGGCGAAACGGCGGGCTTGTGCGCTAACCCTTCGTCGCGCATCGTGACGGCATGAATGAAACATCATCACGGCGCGACAGCGCTCGCCGCTCGACTTGGCTGGTGCTTGGCGCGCTGATTGGCGGCCTGCTTCTCGGCGCCCTGTCCAACCAGGCTGGGACTATTCGTGAGCCGCTGATTATGACCGCCTCGACCGTCGGCGGCCTGTGGCTCGATGCGCTGAAGATGACGGTCATCCCGTTGGTCATCTCGTTGCTGGTGACCGGGATCGTGTCTGGCGCCGACCAGGCACGGGCCGGGCGCATCGCCGCGCGATCGCTGATCTGCTTCGTGATCGTGTGCACCGCGTCGGCGGCCATCGGCGCGCTGGGCATGCCGGCGCTGCTCGAGGCGTTCCCGCTTCCGACCAGCGCCGCCGAAGCCTTGCGTGCCGGGCTGGCGAGCGTCGACAGCGCCGCCGCGGCGTCTTCCGTCCCCTCGGTACAGGATTGGTTACGCAGCCTCATCCCGACCAATCCGGTCGCTGCTGCGGCCGGGGACAAGGTGCTTGCGCTGGTCTTTTTCACTGCCATCTTCGCTTTCGCCCTGACGCAGATCGGCGCCGAGGAGCGTCAAACCGTCGGCCGCTTCTTCAAAGGCATCCAGGACACGATGCTGGTGGTGGTCGGCTGGGTACTCGGGCTGGCGCCGATCGGCGTGTTCGGCCTGGCCTTCGCGGTCGGCGCGGGCGCCGGCGGCGCGGCGTTTGGCGCCGTGCTCCACTATATCGTGCTGGTCTCGGTGATCGGTATTGTCGTGACCCTGCTCGCTTATGTCGCGGCGGTCATGTTCGCCGGCTGGAAGCTCGGCGACTTTACCCGGGCGCTGATCCCGCCGCAGGCAGTCGCGATCTCGACCCAATCCAGCCTGGCGTCGCTGCCGGCGATGCTCGATGCGTCCCGGGTCCTCCGCGTGCCGCAGCGCAACGCGGACGTAACGCTGCCGCTGGCAGTGGCGCTGTTCCGCGCGACCGGCCCCGCCATGAACGTCTCGGTCGCCATCTATGTGGGCTACTTGATGGGGATTGATCTGCACGCCGGCAATTTGATCGCCGGCTTCGCGGTGGCCGCGATCGCCAGCTACTGGGCGGTGAGCCTGCCCGGCTCCCTGACGTTCATTACCTCAATCGCTCCGATCGCGCTGGCGATGGGCGTCCCGATCGAGCCGCTGGCGCTGCTGATCGCGGTGGAGGTGTTGCCCGACCTCACCCGAACGGTCGGCAATGTGACATGGGACGTGACGGCTACGGGGATTGCCTCGCGCGGCGAGCGGGAAGAGGCGGTCGAGGGCTGACCGCCGTTCGTCGGCTACAGGCAGCCGTTCGTCATCGCCGCGGTGATTGGTCGAGAGCCGAACGATTCCCGTCGAGTGACAGATGTAATCGGTCGCGATTCGAGTTCTTCTCAGGGTGCGGCGCGAGCGGAGGGGAGACCCCTGACATCCCGACCTTCCTTTCGCGTCGCACCTTTTTCCAAATGCGAGACGGCAGATCAGCGGCCGGCGATGGCCCGGACCTGGTCGGCGTAGAGGCGCCCCACCGGCTGCTCATTGCCGTCGCCCAGGCGGGCGATCCAGCGGCCCGACGCGTTGCGGCTGAAGCCCGAAATGAAATCCCTTCGGACGATCGCTGAGCGGTGCAGCCGCACGAACAGCTCGGGATCGAGCCCTTCCTCCAGCGCCGTCATCGAATGATGGATCAGCCAGCTGCGCTTGCCGACGTGGAGCCGCATATAGTCGCGCTCGGCCGTCACCCGGTCGATGTCGCGCGATGCGATCCGCACCAGGCCGGACAGGTCTGACGCCCAGAACTCCTCCAGCCAGGGTGACGCCGGCGCCGCGGGTGCCGCCTCGGCAGCGCGCTGCTCGCGGCTTTGCAGATAGGCGCGGGCGCGCTCGACCGAGCGCGACAGCCGCTCGGCGTCGACCGGCTTCATCAGATAGTCGATCGCGGCGACGTCGAACGCCGCCACCGCGAACTGGTCGAACGCGGTGACGAACACCACCGCCGGCGACCGTCCGTCGCGGCACAGGGCGCGCGCCACCTCGATGCCGTCGAGGCCAGGCATGGCGATGTCGAGCAGCACCAGTTCCGGCTCGACCGCCTCGGCCATGCGGACGGCGCTTTCGCCGTCATGGGCGGTGCCGACCAGGTGAACGCCTTCGATCCTGGCGAGCAGCATCTGCAGCCGCTCGGCGGCGAGCGGTTCATCGTCGGCAATGAGGATTTTCAACGCGGTGTTATCAGTCATCTTCATCCAATGGCATGGCGAGCGACACTTTGTAACCGCCCTCGACCGGTCCGTAACGGCAATCCGCGCGATTGCCGAAATGCGCCTGGAGCCGCTGCGAGACGTTGGTCAGGCCGAGGCCGGTGCCGGTATGGGTCGGCGCGGGGGCCGGCTTCCGCTTCGGCTCGCTGAGCGTGAGGTTGGTCACGTCGAGCTGCATCCGGCCGCCGTCCAGCCGCTCGGCACGGATCGACAGCTCGACCTTCGCATTGGTCGCCGACACGCCATATTTAATCGCATTCTCGACCAGCGGCTGGAGGATCAAGGCGGGCACGCGCGCCTCCTTCAGATCGTCGGGAATGTCGATCACCACGTCGAGGCGGTCCGGAAAGCGCACCTTCTCGATCTCAAGGTAAAGCCGCTGCAGCGCGATCTCCTCTTCCAGGCTGACATCGGCCGACGGGTCGATCGACAGGCTGGTGCGGAAGAAGGTCGACAGCGCCATCAGCATTTCCTCGGCCCGCTCGCCGCGGCCGGACATGACCAGCGAGGAGAGGCTGTTCAGCGTGTTGAACAGGAAGTGCGGATTGACCTGGTAGCGCAGCGCGCGGACTTGGGCGGCGTGGGCGGCAGTCTCCGCCTCGGCCAGCCGAAGCTCGGTGACGCGGGTTCGGTGCTGCTGCGTCATGGCGATGAAGAAGGCGCACCAGGCGGCGAGCAGGAAATACCAGGTGACCGTCCCGTCGGCGATCAGCCGCGGCATGCGGGGCGCGATCAGCTCCTCGATGGGCGGAAGGTTGACCTCCAGCTCGGCACCGTCGTCCTTGACGATGCGGACATTGTTTCCGCGCTGGACGATCGCCACGCCTTCCTGGGTGGTGATCTTGGACGCCGGCATCATCGGGTCCGACCAGGTCGTCATCCGGAGGCTGGTGATCGACATCAGCACCGCGGCGGGCAGGGCGGCCACCGCGGCGATGATCGCCATCCTCCGGATGCTGCCCTCCCGGGCGAACATCCGGATGGCGATGTAGATCAGGAAGGTGAGGACCAGGCCGATCGCGGCGTTGATTGCGCGATAGCTGATCGCCGACGCCGCTTCCGGGCCGAACAGGCCGCGGATCAGGACGGTGACGAGATAGAATGCCCAAAAGCCGATGATCGACTGGGTCGCCAGTCGCCAGTCGGCAAACCGGCCCTTGGGCGAAAAGGGGGACGAAACGGCCATTGCCACCGTCATTAGGGACTCTTCTCCCACAATCACAATGACTCGCTCGTCCATTGGCAGATGGAACCTGCCCCTCGGTCGAACGAATCCGCCGCATCGGGCGGAACGGCCGCCGATGCAACTCGTTCTGCTGGTGAAACCGAAATTCGCAAAGGCCCCACCATGACGGACCAAAAGACGGACCAGGAACGGTCGGACGACAAGTCGCCGCCGCCGACATTGTCGGGAGCGCCGGACCGGTCGATCGAGCTCAAGGTCAAGAAGCATCCCGATGATGAGGACGCCAAGGCCGACCTCGGCAGCGACGAATCGATGGATGCCTCGGACCCAAGCTCGGCTGCGCAACCGGGGACCTCGAGCGAACCGGCGCCTTCGTCCGGCTTTCCGGAATCCGCGGAAAAGAAGTGACGCTGCCGCAACGATTTAGCGTTCGGCCCAAATTCCTGAATCGCATCGTGCCCTGAAAAACACAGCTGACGAGAAGATGTCGGCTGTGTGAGAATTTCATGTTGCGGGCGTGACTCCCCTTTGATTCAATATGAACGGGGGGTGGGATTTTGGTTAACAGATTGGCAACCCAATCGACCGCATGATCCTACCTGAGGTTTAAGGAGTCGGGGATCATGTCGACCAAGACGAG
>DASWTR010000374.1:0-2263 GCA_036402035.1 Sphingomicrobium sp. | reverse complement strand
TGCTGGCGACGGTCGCGACGCTGGTGCTGTATTTGTTCGCATCGGTGGCAGCACTCCGCCTGATGGCGACCGGCCAACTCAAGCTCGGCCTGATGCTGGTCGTGACCCTGGTCGGCCTCGGCTATGCGGTGTGGACCTTCTACGGCGCCGGTACCGAAGCGACGCTATGGGGCCTGCTGCTGCTGATGACCGCGATTCCCGTCTGGTTCGGGATGCGGCTCAGTTCGCTTTGGTCCAGCCCGGCGCCGGAGGCCGCTCCAGCCGCGCCTCGGGAATGAGCCGGCGGAGCTTCTGCGCGAAGCTCCGGAGTGAAACCTCGCTCTGACCTAGCGGTCCGGGGATATAAGTCGGACTGCCCATGCCCTGCTGCACGCGGCTGATCAACTCGGTGTCCTCGGCATTGACCCGGCGGTTGATGCGCCAGTTCAAGTAGCGCGCCGCCTTCATTTCCCGCTGGTCGTCCGGCAGCGCATAGCTGATCTCGCGGATGACGCTGGTGGTCGACGTGACTGGCAGCCACTGCATGAAGTCGACCTGGTCGGGATAGATGTCGAACGCGACGGTCGGGAACAGCTTGTAGTAAAGCCATTTACGTCGGTGCGTGGGTGGCAGATGCTCAGCCTCCGGCAGGAAGCGCTGATAGGCCCGCTCCGACGGATTTGGGGAATCGTCGTCGCGCAGCTCGCCTTCCATCCGGTCGACCCATTCGCTGGCCTGGACGCCGTAACTCTTGCCGAACAGGCGAGTGAGGCCGGGGTGGCCAACGGGGATATGGAGGTGATCCGAATAATTGTCGGCGATCGTCTTCCAGTTGAGGTCGCGCGGCCGGAGCGTGACGCGGCCGATCGCTCGCAAATCCTCGAAGCGGTATGGCGCGACCTCATGGTCATAGGGTGCCATCATCTCCTCGACGGAAGGCAGTCCCTCTTCCAGCCGGACGAAGATGAAGCCGCGCCAGGTTTCCAGCGCGACCGGCGTCAATCCGAGCTTCTCGGTCTGCAGTCCCGGATATTCGTGCCGATGCATCACGCCGACCAAACGCCCGTCCCGTGCATAGCTCCAGGCGTGGTAAGGACAGGTCAGCACCTTGGCACAACCCGCCTCGCCGTCGACCAGCCGCGAGCCGCGGTGGCGGCAGACATTGGTGAAGGCGCGCGCCTCGCCATCGTCGCCGCGGATGACGATCACGCTCTCGCCAAGATAGTCGATCGTCCGCCACTCGCCTGGATCCGCGATTTCGCTTTCGTGGCACACCACCTGCGGCGACGCGCGGAGGAAGGCGCGCTTCTCCGCTTCGAAGAACTCGGAGTCATAATAGAGCCAACCCGGCAGGCTAAGATCGTCGAGTGGGTCGGGACTCGGATGGATCGTCTTCAGCTGTGTCGCCATGGCCGGCTTCTGCCATTTCGGCGCGCCCGCGGCAATCTCGGCACCGATCCGGCGATGCCGCGTTGCAGGGCCAATGAGCGAACCTCCGGCAAGCGCCGCCCCCTGGTGGGAACGCGGTGTCATCTACCAAATCTATCCGCGATCCTTTCAGGACAGCGACGGCGACGGCGTCGGCGACCTTAAGGGCATTGCGCAACGGCTCGATTATCTCGCCGAGCTTGGCGTCGACGCGATCTGGCTGTCGCCGATCTTCCCCTCGCCGATGGCCGATTTCGGCTATGATGTTGCCGATTACACGGGCATCGACCCCCGGTTCGGGACACTGGACGATTTCGACCGGCTACTGGCAGCGGCACATGACCGCGGGCTCAAGCTGATGCTCGACTTCGTGCCGAACCACAGCAGCGATCAGCATCCGTGGTTTGTCGAGAGCCGTTCGTCGCGCAACAACCCCAAACGCGACTGGTACATCTGGCGCGACCCCGCACCCAATGGCGGCCCGCCCAACAATTGGATCAGCGACTTCGGCGGGTCGGCCTGGGAATGGGACGAGGCGACCGGCCAATATTATCTCCACGCCTTCCTGACGGAGCAGCCCGATCTCAACTGGCGCAATCCGGAAGTGCGGCAGGCGATGTTCGACGTCATGCGCTTCTGGTTCGAGCGCGGCGTCGACGGCTTCCGGATCGACGTGCTGTGGCACATGATCAAGGCCGAAGACCTGCCCGATAATCCGCCCAATCCCGATTACCGCCCGGGCAGGGGCGAGATGCACCGGGTGTTGCAGCTTCATTCGACCGATCAGCCGGAAGTGCATGAGATTTGCAGCGAGATGCGGCGCATTGCCGATGAGTATGGCGACCGCCTGCTGGTC
>DASWTR010000373.1:0-2968 GCA_036402035.1 Sphingomicrobium sp. | reverse complement strand
TTCGGATTGTTCACCGACCCGCGCGGAATGGCGCCGAAATATTTCTCGACCAACGGCCTGGCCTCGGCGGCGCTGATGTCGCCGGCCAGTACCAGCACGGCATTATTCGGACCATATTTGTCGACGACCCATTGCTTGATGTCGCGCAGCGACGCGGAATCGAGGTCGGCCATCGAGCCGATCGAGTCATGGTGATAGGGGTGCCCCTCGGGGAAGAGGTTGGCCAGCACCTCATAGTCGACCAGCCCGCCCGGACGATTGTCGCCCTGGCGCTTCTCGTTCTGGACGACGCCGATCTGGTTATCGAGCTTCTCCTGGGTGACCGCTCCGAGCAGATAGCCCATCCGGTCGCTTTCCATGAACAGGCCCATGTCGAGCGCGCCCTTGGGCACCGTCTGGAAATAGTTGGTGCGGTCGAACCAGGTGGTACCGTTATAGTCGGTCGCGCCGATCTGCTGCAGATATTCGAAGAAGTCGCCCGGCAGATTCTCCGAGCCGTTGAACATGATATGCTCGAACAGATGGGCGAAGCCGGTCTTGCCCTTGGGCTCGTCCTTGGACCCGACATTGTACCAGGTGCTGATCGCCACCACCGGGGCCTTGCGATCCTCATGGACGATCACGGTGAGGCCATTGTCGAGCACGAACTTCTGATGCGGGATGGCGACCTGATCGACCAGCGCCGAAACCGGGGCCGGTTCGGCCGGGACCGGGGCGGCTGGCGCGACCGCCGCGACCAGCTCGCGGCTGGCCGCGGATTCGACCGCCGCGCTCGGCGCGCAAGCAGCCAGCAGCGAGGCGCTGGCAAGCAGGATGGACAGGCGACGATCGGCTAAGCGCATGAAATTGCTCCGTGAAGGGAATTGCCGCGGACCCTAGCCGCACGCGCGGACGATGCAAATCTCTTCGATCAACGGCCGCCGCACGTCGATGACCAGGCGCGGCCCGGTCGGAACCGGGCCGCGCCCAAGTACAGACGTTACTGCGCCGCCGGAGCGCCCTGCGGGATTCCGCCGAGTTGGTTGACCAGCTTGGTATAGGCATCGAGATACGCGAGAACGATCACTTGGCCGATCTCGGTGTTCTGATAGCCGTGGCCGCCGGCCGCGGCGAAGCCGCCCCACCAGCCGGCGCCGCCGCCGGCGCCCCAGCTGATGTCCTTCTTGCGCGAATAGCCTTCGACCACATACTCCTCGGTGGTGCGGGCATTGACCACCGACAGGGTGACATTGGCCTCGCCCTTCTTGACGTTGATGCCGCCGGCGATGCCGCCCACGACCCGGCCCGCGCCGCCGAATAGCCCGCCGAGCGCGCCAAGCGCCGCACCCGCGCCGCCGCCGCCCGAGTTCTGGTTGGCCGTGACGATGTTGGGCTCAAGGAAATAATCGGCCGCTTTAACCTGGCCCTTGCCGAGGTTCGAGCCCTTCTGCAGCTCGCCGCTATCGGCCAGCGCGCGCTCCATCGCCCGGCTCTGCATCGAGCGGCCGCGGTTGACGATCGTGAAGCAGCCCGACTGCTGGACGAACACCTTGATCACCGCTTCGGGGCTACCGAGGTTGAGCTGCCGCCACCACTGATCCTCCGGCTCGACGATCGCCAGCACGCCGAGCGGCCGGGCGCAGCGCGGGATCTGCTGCGTGGCGTTGGTCTGCATCTTGCGGGACTCGCTGGCCCCGGTGTTGCTGGTCTGGGCCGCCGCCGGAGCAGCAGCGAGCGCAACCGCGGCAACCGCCGCGGCGAAAGTCAAAGAACGCATTATAACCCCCGTTAATTAATCGGTGACGCCCCGTAACACTTATCGGCCGGCGATGCGACCCATCTGGTCGGGCCGGACTGGCCGTTGGTCGATCTCTCTGCTAGCGGCCCCGCAACCCGAAAATGAGCAAAGTTTCCAAAATTGTCCGCTGACCTGAAACACATCAGAAATTTCTCGATCATTGCCCATATTGATCATGGGAAGAGCACGCTTGCCGACCGGTTGATCGAGCGGACCGGGGGCCTCACCGAGCGCGAGATGGTCCGCGGGCAAATGCTCGACAATATGGAGATCGAGCAGGAGCGCGGGATCACCATCAAGGCGCAGACCGTGCGGCTGAAGTGGAAGGCGGCCGACGGCGAGACCTATGAGCTCAACCTGATGGACACGCCCGGCCACGTCGACTTTGCCTATGAGGTGTCGCGGAGCCTGGCCGCCTGCGAAGGCGCGCTGCTGGTGGTCGACGCGGCGCAAGGGGTCGAGGCGCAGACCCTCGCGAACGTGTATCAATCAATCGAACATGATCATGAAATTGTCCCTGTAATCAACAAGATCGACCTCCCCGCCGCGGAGCCGGAGAAGGTGCGCGAGGAGATTGAGGACATCATCGGCCTCGACGCGTCGGAGGCGGTGCTCGCCAGCGCCAAGTCCGGCATCGGCATCGACGAGGTGCTGCAGGCGATCGTCGACAAGATCCCCCCGCCAAAGGGCGACCGCGACGCCCCGACCAAGGCAATGCTGGTCGACAGCTGGTACGACCCCTATCTCGGCGTGGTCGTGCTCGTCCGCGTGATGGACGGCGCGATCCGCAAGGGCCAGCAGATCAAGTTCATGCAGGCCGGCACCACCCATCTGGTCGACCGCGTCGGCTGCATGACCCCCAAGATCGAGCAGCTCGACGAGCTCGGCCCGGGCGAGATCGGCTTCATCACCGCCCAGATCAAGGAGATCAGCGAGGCCCGCGTCGGCGACACCATCACCGACGCCCGCAAGCCCGCCGCGACCCCGCTGCCGGGCTTCAAGGAAGTCCAGCCGGTGGTGTTCTGCGGCCTGTTCCCGACCGACGCGGCGGATTTCGAGAAGCTCCGCGACAGCCTCTACAAGCTGCGCCTCAACGACGCCTCGTTCAGCTTCGAGATGGAGACCAGCGCGGCGCTGGGCTTCGGCTTCCGCTGCGGCTTCCTCGGCCTCCTCCACCTGGAGATCATCCAG
>DASWTR010000372.1:0-4130 GCA_036402035.1 Sphingomicrobium sp. | reverse complement strand
GAGGAGCGCCTGCTGGAGCTTCTCGACCTGCTCGGAAGCGGTTCGAGCCTCGTTCCGAGCAGCATCGGCGGACCTGTCCGCCTCGACCCATCGCGCATGAACCAGCCGCGCCTCGGCCGAGCGTATCTTGTCGGACAGTTGGCGATAGCGCTCCGCAGCGCGGGCCTGCCGTTTCAGCTGGGCCACCCGCTGCTCCTGATCCGAAAGCAGCTCGCCCAGGCGCGCGAGGTTGGCCTCGGTCGCGCGAAGCTTCTGCTCGGCGTCCTTGCGGCGGGCGTGAAGGCCGGAAATACCAGCCGCCTCTTCCAGCATCATCCGCCGCTCGACCGGCTTGGCGGAAATCACCGCACCGATCCGCCCCTGGCTGACCAGCGCCGGCGAATGGGCTCCCGTCGCCGCGTCGGCGAACAGCAATGCGACGTCCTTTTGCCGGACGTCGCGGCCGTCGATCCGATAGGCCGAGCCAGCGCCGCGCTCGATCCGCCGGGTAACCTCGCTCTCGCCGCCGCTGTCGTTATCGGCTTCCGCGGCGGTCCGTTCGATCAGCAGCGAAACTTCGGCGAAGTCGCGTGCCGGCCGCGTCGCGGTGCCGGCGAAGATCACATCCTCCATCCCGCCGCCGCGAAGCGATTTGGGCGAGCCTTCGCCCATCACCCAGCGGATCGCTTCGAGCAGGTTGGACTTGCCGCAGCCGTTGGGGCCAACCACGCCGGTCAGCCCCGGTTCGATCCGGAGCTCGGCAGGCTCGACGAAGCTCTTGAAGCCGCTGAGCTTCAGCCGGCGGAAACGCAACGGACGAGCCCCCCTTCACCCATCTTAGCTGGCGAGTGCCTCCTTGATCTTGGGTTCGAGCAGCTCCCAGGTGGCGGTGTTCTCGACCAACTGGCCGTTGATGATGAAGGTCGGCGTGCCGGGGAAGCCGGGGTAGGTCGACACCGCGTCGCTGGTCATCTGCACCAGCTGGTCGACATCGGCCTGGCTGGCGAGGCACTGGTCGGTTTTGGCGCGCGGCACACCGCGCATCGATGCATATTGCTTCAAGCCGGTCAGGTCGGCGACGGTCGAGAATTGCTCGGCCGGGGTTTTGCCCTGAAGGCCCTGGAGGACCGACTGGTCGGCGGTCTGGGCCTTGCCCATCCAATCCTTCTGATCGGCGAACAGGTTGCGGGTCAGGCCGAAGAAGCTGGACGGCCCTCCGCAGCGGGCGATCAGGCTGGCGGTCATGTCGAACGGGTCACGGACGAAGTTGCGAAATTCCCAGCTGACCAGGCCTTTCTTGACGTAATTGTCGACCAGCGGTTTGCCGCCCTGCTCCTCGAACGCGGCGCAGTGCGGGCAGGTCATCGAGCCGAATTCGATCAGCTTCACCTTGGCGTCGGGGTTGCCCATCAGGAAGCCGCCCTCGGGCGTCTTGGTGACGATGGTCGACCAGTCGCCATTGTTCGGCGCCGGGACTGGTGCTGCGGTGACTTCCGGACCGGTGCCGGAGCTCGAAGCGCCCTTTTCGGCGTTGCAGGCGGTCGCGAGCAGCGCCGCGGAGGCGAGGAACAGGGCAGAGATTCGCATGGGTGTCATTTGCTCCGGATGAGGGGAATGGTGGTGGTTGAAACATTGTCGACCGCAGGCGCACCGCGCGAGCCGGCGAGCTTGCCGGCCAGCGATTCGAGGACGGTGCGAAGCTCGGGATCGGCGATCTGGCGCAGACCTTCGCCCAATTCCTTGGGAACGGCGGCGAGTGGCGGCCGCTCGAGCCGCGTCTCTGTACTCGGCACTCGGCCCTGTCGGAAGGCGAGCTTGGCAACCGCCTCATAGCCGAAGAAACGGTTGACCCGCTCGATGATCAGCGGGCCGAGATGCTGGATAAGGGGCGCGTGGGCACCTTCGACCGACAGGGTCAGCGTCCCCCCCGCCTTCTTGCCCGTCGGAAAGCGAATCGATTCGGGCGTGGAGACCTTGGCGTAACGCTCGCCGACGATCTCCGCCCAGCGGCTGACCACCGCACCCTGGACGAAACCGAACCGCTTGAAGGTCGTGCCGGCGATGTCGCCGACCAGATCGCCGCATGCGCGCGCAGAGCCGCGGCGCGGGGATTCGTCGGATTCGGAACGCGGGGACTTCGCCATTTGGACCGACCATGCCATAGCGGCTTGATGCTCGCCAGTGCCGCTGAACGGCTCCTGACTCACTATGACGAAAATGCGCGCGCCTTGCCCTGGCGAAGCCCGCCTGGCAGCCCTCCGCCCGACCCCTATCTGGTTTGGCTGAGCGAGGTGATGCTGCAACAGACGACGGTTGCGACGGTGAAGCCGCGGTTCCGCCGCTTCATCGAGCGCTGGGCGACGGTCGAAGCGCTGGCCGCGGCCTCGGACGAGGAAGTGCTGAGCGAATGGGCCGGGCTCGGCTATTACGCCCGCGCCCGCAATCTTATCGCCTGCGCGCGGGAGGTGAGCAGGCGCGGCGGCTTTCCGCGCACCGTAGCGGAGCTGCGCCAGCTGCCAGGCCTCGGCGCCTACACGGCGGCTGCGATTGCCGCGATCGCCTTCGGCCAGCGCGTCGCGCCGGTCGACACCAATGTCGCGCGAGTGATTGCGCGCTACAGCGGCATCCAACGGACGTTGCTTGATGCCCGTGACGAAATCCGGGAACTCGCCGACGCCATGACGCCTGCCGACAGGCCCGGCGATTTTGCACAGGCAATGATGGATTTGGGCGCGACAGTCTGCCGGCCGAGAAATCCCGATTGTCCGGCCTGTCCTTTCGCGAGTGGGTGCCAGGCATGGGCGAGCGGCAATCCCGAGGCTTTTCCGGCTCCCAAGGCGAGGAAGGTGCGGCCGCATCGGCACGGCGTCGCCTGGTGGACCGAGCGCGGCGGCGCGATCTGGCTGGTCCGGCGTCCCGCCAAGGGCCTGCTCGGCGGAATGGCAGCGCTGCCCGGACTTGAATGGACGGACGAGAGGCCCGCCGTACCGGTCCTGGCGACGGTCAGCCATGGCTTTACTCATTTCACCCTCGATCTTCACATCGCGGATCGCGCGGATCCAGCCGGCGAAGGCTGGTGGCAGCCGCTGGACAGGCTGCACGAAGCCGGACTGCCGACCCTGTATCGCAAGGCCGTCGAGGCCGTTCTTACCGGAGAGGAATCGCTTGCCGCTTGATCCCTTTTTCGCCGGCGAGGGACTCGACCGGGCCGATCATCTGCGTGCCCGGCCCGATGCGATCGCGGCTCTTCACGATCAGGCGGACGCGCTGCAGCTCGTGTGGGATAATGGCGCGCCGGCGGTCAACCCTCAGGGCAAGCTCTGTTGGCAGCCGGTTGTGGGCGCGCTGCCAGTCTTCCTCGGCCTCGATCAGGGCGCGCCGCGATTCTCCGCCCTCCCCGACGGCGGTGCCCCGACCACCGCCTACGCCCATTTCCAACTGCTGAGCCTGCTCGATGCCGGCGAAGCGCCGACCTTCGCCGCGGCACTCAGCCTGGCCAACTGGCACCGGCGCCACGGCCATTGCTCCGTCTGCGGCCAGGTCACCGAACCCAACCGCGGCGGCTGGTCTCGGATCTGCAGCGGCTGCGGCTCCGAACATTATCCCCGGGTGGACCCGGTGGTGATCATGCTGGCCGAACATGACGGCCGCCTGTTGCTCGGCCGCCAGCCCCAATATCCGCCGGGCCGTTATTCGGCGCTGGCCGGTTTCGTCGAACCGGGGGAATCGATCGAGGCCGCGGTCGCCCGCGAGCTCAAGGAAGAGGCGGGGATCGATGTCCGCGACGTGCGCTACATCTGCAGCCAGCCTTGGCCCTTCCCCAATTCGCTGATGATCGGCGCCTGGGCCGAGGCGGTCGATGATTCGCTTGCCATCGACACCAACGAGCTCGACGACGCCCGCTGGTTCGGTCGCGACGAAGTCGTGGCGGCTCTGGCAAATGCAGCGGAATCGCCGTTCCAGCCACCGCCACCGTCCGCCATCGCCCGCACCTTGCTCGAAGCGTGGGTCGACGGCTTGAAGTAAGCCCGACTGCGCCGTAAAGGCGTGGCGCAATTCCAATCATCTCTCGGCAAGGCCGCACGGGGTTTCATGAACGACCGCAACAATACCATTGCAGGCTGGGTGCTGTTCGCCGGCATCATCGCGCT
>DASWTR010000371.1:0-1537 GCA_036402035.1 Sphingomicrobium sp. | reverse complement strand
CTTGCCACTGTCGACGACGAGGATGTCGAGATGAAAGCGGGCGAGATAGATCGCCGCGGTCAGGCCTGCCGGGCCGGCGCCGATCACCAGACAGTCGAGCGGCTTGTCGTCCATCCGCGCTCAATGCAGGGATGTGCTCACGGTTCCTGCGTCCTTGAAGCAACCGTGGAATGTATATACATGTCGTATATACGGAGCATGTTCATGACCAAGGAAATTCGCGCCAGGACATTCAAATCGGGAAACTCGGTCGCTCTGCGGTTGCCCAAGGCGCTCGGCATCAAGGAAGGCGTCGAGATGAAGGTCCGCGAGGAACAGGGCCGCTATGTGGTTGAGCCAGTCGACGCCCCCAAGAAGAAGATCGACCTGAGCTTCCTGGATGGCCGGACCGCAGGTTTGAAGCCCTTGCGGCCCAAGGACCGGGAAATCGACGAGCGCCAACTGGACCGGACCGGAAAGCTCCTCAAGCGTGGCTGAACCGCGATACCTTCTCGACGCGAACTGCTGCATCTACCTCATTGAAAAGCTTTCCCCAGCATTACGGGCGAAGGCTGAGCGATGTGCGCCCGGCGAGCTGGCGACATCCGCGATAGCCTACGCTGAAGTCGCGCGAGGAACCGACTGGAAAAATGAGGAGGCCGCGAGCCTGGTTAATGATTTCTTTGAAGCCGTGTCGGTCCTGCCGTTCGACCAAGCAGCAGGACACGCTTATGCCGCGCTGCCCTTCGTCCGCCATCGGTTCGATCGCCTGATCGCGGCCCACGCGCTCGCCCAGGGGCTGACACTGGTTACGGCCAATGTCCGTGATTACCGCGATATTCCTGCGCTGGACGTAGAAGATTGGACCAGATGACCTTCCGCGCGACAGTCCTAACCCTCTACCCGGAGATGTTTCCTGGCCCGCTCGGCATCAGCCTGGCAGGGCGGGGTCTCAGTGATAGCATCTGGAGCCTGGAGGCGCGAAACATCCGCGACCATGCGATCGATAAGCATCGCACGGTCGACGACACTCCGGCCGGGGGCGGCGCGGGGATGGTGCTGCGGTGCGACGTGCTGGCGGCGGCGTTGGATGCGGTCGCGGACGGGCGCCCGATGCTGGCGATGACGCCGCGCGGCGCGCCGCTGACCCAGGCTCGCGTGCGTCAACTCGCGACCGGCGAGGGCGCGATCATCCTGTGCGGCCGGTTCGAAGGCTTCGACGAGCGCATCTTCGAGGCCCGCCCGGTCGAGCCCGTATCGATCGGTGACTATGTCCTCTCGGGCGGCGAGCTTGGCGCGATGGTGCTGCTTGACGCTTGCGTTCGGCTGCTTCCCGGGATAATGGGCGCGGCTTCCAGCGGAGAGGAGGAGAGCTTCGAAACGGGGCTTCTCGAATATCCGCACTATACCCGACCAGTGACATGGGAAGGGCGCACGATCCCCGAGGTGCTGCGGTCGGGGGATCATGCGAAGATCGCGGCATGGCGACATGCCAAGGCGGTCGAAGATACACGGCTAAGGCGGCCGGACCTGATCGAGCGCCATGGGGGCGCATCGC
>DASWTR010000370.1:0-7914 GCA_036402035.1 Sphingomicrobium sp. | reverse complement strand
CAACAAGATGTTCAAGCGGGACATCGATTACATCGTCAAGGATGGCAAGGTCATCATCATCGATGAGTTCACCGGCCGGATGATGGAGGGTCGTCGCTGGTCCGACGGGTTGCACCAGGCGGTCGAGGCCAAGGAAGGCGTCCAGATCGAGCCGGAAAACCAGACGCTCGCCTCGATCACCTTCCAGAATTATTTCCGAATGTATCCGAAGCTGGCCGGCATGACCGGCACGGCCGCCACCGAGGCGCCGGAGTTCTTCGACATCTATCGGATGAATGTTGTCACCATCCCGACCAACGTGCCGGTGCAGCGGATCGACGAGGATGACGAGTTCTACAAGAACATCACCGACAAGTTCGCGGCGATCGCGAAGGAGATCAAGGGCCGGCAGGAGAAGGGTCAGCCTGTGCTGGTCGGCACCGTCTCGATCGAAAAGTCGGAGATGCTGTCCGAATATCTCAACCAGGAAGGCATCACCCATTCGGTCCTGAACGCCCGCTTCCACGAGATGGAGGCGCATATCGTGGCGCAGGCCGGCCGCCTCGGCATGGTCACGATTGCGACCAACATGGCCGGCCGCGGCACGGACATCAAATTGGGCGGCAACCTGGAATTCCGGATCGAGGACGAGCTCAAGGAGGTACCAGAAGGTCCCGAGCGCGATGCCGCGATCGAGCGGATTGCCGCGGAGATCGAGGCGGAGAAGCAGCGGGTGCTCGACGCCGGTGGCCTGTTCGTACTTGGCACCGAGCGGCACGAGAGCCGCCGCATCGACAACCAGCTGCGCGGACGCTCGGGCCGCCAGGGCGATCCCGGCCTGTCGCGCTTCTATTTGAGCCTCGACGACGACCTGCTGCGCATCTTCGGCCCGCAGACCGCCTTCGCTCGCCTGATGAACAAGAATCTCGAGGACGGCGAGGCGATCGTGAGCCCGTGGATCAGCAAGGCGATCGAGACCGCGCAGAAGAAGGTCGAGGCGCGCAACTACGACATCCGCAAGCAGGTCGTCGAATTCGACGACGTGATGAACGATCAGCGCAAGGTGATCTACGAGCAGCGCGCCGAGATCATGGACGCCGACAATGTCAGCGACGTGGTCGAGGATTTCCGCGCCGAGACCATCCAGGGCCTAGTGATGGCCGCCTGCCCCGAGGCGACCTATCCCGAACAATGGGATGTCGAGGCGCTGAAGGACAATGTCCGCGAGGTGCTCGACCTCGATCCGCCGTTCGAGGACTGGCTCAAGGAGGATGAGGTCGACCAGACGATCCTGATCGAGCGGCTCCAGCAGCAGTCCGACGAGAAGATGGCGGCCAAGATCGCCACGGTCGAGCCCGACCAGTGGATCCAGGTCGAAAAGCAGATCCTGATCCAGAACCTCGACCATCACTGGAAGGAGCATCTGGCCACCCTTGATGCGCTGCGCCAGGTCATCCACCTGCGCAGCTACGCCCAGAAGAAGCCAATCGACGAATATAAGCAGGAGGCCTTCCTGCTGTTCGAGCGGCTACTGGTCGCGATCCGCGAGGATGTGACCCGGATGTTGATGCGCGCGCAGGTTCAGTTCGAGGAGCCGGTGCATATGTCGCCGGCCGGCGCTTTCGCGCTGCCCGACTTTATTACTCACCATATCGACCCGCTGTCGGGCGATGACGACACGGCCGATTTCGACGCTGGCGGCGCACTGCTGTCCAACCTGCCGCCGCTCCACGCGCCGCAACCGCCGTTGCCGGAACAGGTCGCCAATGGCGACACCATCGTTGCCCCGACCAGCCGCAACGCGCCTTGCCCGTGCGGGTCGGGCCTCAAATATAAGCATTGCCACGGCCAGGCGGCCTGAGCGGAAAGGCACCGATGATCGACCGTCAAGCGCTTCGTCAGGCGTACCGCCCCGACGAGAATGAAGTCGTGCGTCAGCGTCTAACCGAGGCCAAGCTGACCGGCGCGCACCAGGGTGAAGCGAGCGCGATTGCGCGGACGCTGGTCAAGGCGGTTCGCGGGCACAAAGCGGCCGGTCTCGATGCCTTCCTGCAGGCATACGATCTCGGCTCGGACGAGGGCATCGCGCTGATGTGCCTTGCCGAGGCGCTGCTGCGCATTCCCGACGCCGAGACCGCCGACGACCTGATCGCCGACAAGCTGTCAGGGCCGGACTGGGCGGAAAAGCTGGGCGACGGTCGTTCCGCCTTCGTCAACGCCGCGACCTTCTCGCTGCTCCTGACCGGCAAGGTGCTGGAGGAGGCCAATGACAAGTCGGACAATTGGCGCTCGGCGATCGGCCGCGCCATCGGCCGCCTCGGCGAGCCAGTGATCCGCACCGCAGTCAGCCAGGCGATGAAGATCCTGGGCAAGCAATTCGTGTTCGGCCGCACCATCGACGAAGCACTGCAGCGCGCCGCGCCGGAACAGAAGAAGGGCTGGAGCCACAGCTTCGATATGCTCGGCGAAGCCGCCAAGACCCATGCCGACGCCGCTCGCTACGCCAAGGCCTATGGCGACGCCCTCGACACTATCGCCGCCAGCGCTGAGGGCGGGTTCCGCAAGGCGCCAGGCATCTCGGTTAAGCTCAGCGCACTGCACCCGCGTTACGAATGGAGTCATGCCGAGGAGGCCAAGGCGGCGATCCTGCCGGTGCTGCGCGAATTGGCGCTGAAGGCGAGCAAGGCCGATATCCACCTCACCATCGACGCGGAGGAAGCCGACCGGCTAGAGCTGTCGATGGACCTAATCGAGGCGATGGTTGCGGACGATGCACTGTTCGCAAATGGTTGGGGCGGCTTCGGCCTCGCGATCCAGGCCTACTCCAAGCGCGCCGTGCCGCTGGTCGACTGGACCGTCGAGCTGGCCCGCGAGCATGGCCGCAAGCTGATGGTCCGCCTGGTCAAGGGAGCTTACTGGGACAGCGAGATCAAGATGGCGCAGGTCGCCGGTCTCGCCGATTATCCGGTCTTCACCCGCAAGGTCGCGACCGATGTCTCATATCTCGCCTGCGCCAAGCGGATGCTGGCGGCGAGCGACTGCATCTATTCTGCCTTTGCCACCCACAACGCCAACACCATCGGCGCGGTGAAGGCTCTGGCCGGCGACACCAAGTTCGAGTTCCAGCGCCTGCACGGCATGGGCGAGGGGCTGTACGAGGAGCTGGCCAAGCTGGAACAGGGCATCGGCGATATGCCGACGCAGGTGCGCATCTACGCCCCAGTTGGCAGTCACAAGGAACTGCTGGCCTATCTCGTCCGCCGCTTGCTCGAAAACGGCGCCAATTCGAGCTTCGTCAACCGCATCGCCGACGACGAGATCCCGGTCGACGATCTGGTGCGTGACGCGGTCGCCGAGCTGGAAAAGCTCGAGCCCAAGCGCAACCCCGCCATCCCGCTGCCGAACGCCATCTTCGGCAAGGGTCGCATTAACAGCGCGGGGGTTGATCTAAGCGATCCGCTGGTCCGCGAGCCGCTGCTGAAGAAATTGAAGCGGCTTGAAACCAAACCCTGGCGCGCCGAGCCGACCGGCGGCGGAAGCGGCGAGCAGGTCTTGGTCCGCGCGCCGTTCGATACGTCGATCGAGGTCGGCAGGGCGGTGTGGGCGAGCGAGGCCGATGTTGACCGCATCGTCCGCTCCGCCAACGCCGCACAGATAGAATGGGACAAGCGCGGGGGGCAGGAGCGGGCGCGCCTGCTCGACCGTGCCGCCGACCTGTTCGAGCAGCATCGCGAGGAGCTGTTCTCGCTCTGCATCCGCGAAGCCGGCAAGAACATGGTCGACGCGGTGCTCGAGGTTCGCGAGGCAGTCGACTTCCTCCGCTACTACGCCAGCGAGGCGCGGCGCCTGTTCGGCCAGGTAACGACACTGCCCGGACCGACCGGCGAGCTCAACGAGCTGCGTCTCCACGGCCGGGGCGTGTTCGTATGCATCTCACCGTGGAATTTTCCGCTCGCTATCTTCATCGGCCCGGTCGCCGCGGCATTGGCCGCGGGCAACGCCGCCATCGCCAAGCCGGCCGAGCAGACCCCGCTGATCGGTGCACGGGCGATCGAGCTGATGCACGCCGCCGGCATCCCCGAGGCGATCGTGCAGATGGCGCCCGGCGACGGCCGTGTCGGCGCCGCACTGACCAGCCACCCGCTGATCGCCGGCGTCGCCTTTACCGGCTCGACCGACACAGCGCGCGCGATCAATCGTAGCCTCGCCGAAAGGGTCGGCCCGATCGTCCCGCTGATCGCCGAGACCGGCGGCCAGAATGCAATGATCGTCGATAGCTCGGCACTTCCGGAGCAGGTCACGCGCGACGTCGTCGCCTCCGCCTTCCAGAGCGCCGGCCAGCGATGCTCCGCCCAGCGCGTGCTGTTCATGCAGGACGATGTGGCGGATTCGATGCTGGAGATGATCGCCGGTGCGATGCAGGCGCTGACCGTCGGCGATCCGGACGACATCCGCACCGACGTTGGCCCGGTAATCGACGACGAAGCCCGCGCCGCGTTGCAATCCCATCTCGACGAGCTCAAGACCAACGGCCGCCTGCTAGCCGAGGTCGAACTGCCCGAAGGCGCCGTCGAACGTGGTCACTTCGTCAAGCCGTCGATGTACGAGATTGGCAGCCTCACTGAACTGGACCGCGAGCATTTCGGACCGATCCTCCACGTCATCCGCTGGAAATCCGGCGAGATCGACAAGGTGATCCAGGCGATCAACGCCACCGGCTATGGCCTGACTCTCGGCCTCCAGAGCCGCATCGACACTACGCGCGAATATGTCGAGGCGCATGCTCGGGTCGGCAACCTTTACGTCAATCGCAACCAGATCGGCGCGGTGGTCGAAAGCCAGCCGTTCGGCGGGGAAGGGTTGTCGGGTACTGGCCCCAAGGCCGGCGGCCCCCACTATGTCGCCCGCTTCGCCACCGAACGCGTCACCTGCATCGACACGACCGCGGCAGGCGGCAACGCCAGCTTGATGGCCGCGATCGAGGGCTAAACGGAAAGCGAACTGCATATGGCTGACTTGTCGTTTCGTCCGCTCAGCCTCGCCGATACCGCCATCGTCCTCGCCCTGATGCGTCGCGCTGAAGGCGGCCTGGGCCGCTTGCCGGACGAGATGGACCTACCATGGATGGAGGAGGCCCTGGCAGGCGCGCTTGGTGGCGGAATCGCGATTGGCGCTTGGGATGGCTCGCGGCTGGTCGGCATGATCAAGGCGAGCCGCATGCCCTCCGTGCAGTTCCAGCATGTACTGTGGGATTTGACGGTGGCGGTCGATCCCGAGTGCCACGGGCGCGGCATTGGCCAAAGCCTGTTCGAGGCATTGTTTGCAAGCGCCGCGACACTGACGCCAAAAATCGAGCGTATCGAGCTTGTCGTCAGGGAGGGCCTGACGCATGCGATCCGGCTCTATGAGCGTGTCGGCTTTCGCCAGGAAGGTCGCTTCGAACGGCGCTTTCGCCTTTCCAGCGGGGTGTATGAGGCCGATCTGCCGATGGCCTTGCTCGTCTAGTCCACCGTCCCATGCTGAAACAGTGCCGAATGGGCGCTGGCACGCTTGCCGATCATTGGTGTTGATGTACCTGCGGAGTGGTCTCGCGAGGGACATGAACGCACTTCGCCGGAGCGGCTGGGCTAATGCCTGGCCGCTTCGTTCCTTTTGTCCATCAGAACCGCACTCTTCGAAAATGCGGGCGGGCCTTGGTTTTACCAAAGCCGACCTTGCCCTGCGTCATTACACGCGCAGACTCAGTGTCCTCGACTGGCGTCGATTGCCTCTGCTAGGCAGAACGAGGTCAAGTGCTTGCGTTGAAGGAAGGCCCGGATGGGGAAATGGTTGTTGGCTCTCGTGGCGTTGCTGGCGGGGGCGCCCGCGGTCGGTGCGGATCGGAATTCGCCGGAGGGGCGAGAGGCCCTGGAAATATATCGATCGATCGTCGAAATCCCGACTGTGAATGGCCGCGGCCAAGTACCGAAAATGGCGAAATACCTCGCTGCCAAATTCAAGCAGGCAGGGTTCGCCAGCCGCGACATTGAAATCCTGTCCGCAGGAGAGACGGTCGGTCTGATCGTCACCTATCGGGGCTCGGCCGCGAAGGCGCCTATCCTGTTCCTGGGCCATATGGATGTAGTCGAGGCCAAGCGCGAGGACTGGGAGCGCGATCCATTCACCTTCGTCGAGGAGAATGGCTATTTCTTCGGGCGCGGGACCAGCGACAACAAGTTCGGCATTGCTCAGCTGACCGCTGCCTTCATCCAGTTGAAGCGACAAGGGTTCAAGCCCAACCGCGACCTGATCATCGCCTTCACCGGCGACGAGGAAACGGACATGGCGACGACCAAGGCCATGGCGGCCAAGCTGGCGGCTCGCCGGCCGGAATTCGCCCTCAATTCCGATTCCGGCGGGGGCCGGGCCGACGCTTCCGGCAAGGGGCTGTCGTTCGGCGTCCAGGTCGCGGAGAAAACCTACGCCAACTTCGAAGTGACGGTGCGCAATCCCGGCGGGCATAGCGCACGGCCGCGGCCGGACAATGCGATCTACGACCTGGCCGATCTGCTTAGAAACATCCGCTCCCACCGCTTTCCGGTGGTCGTCAACGACCTGACCCGGACGATGGTCGAGAATGCGGCCGGCCAGCCGGGCGCTCGCCCCGGCCTGGTCGAGGCGCTTGCGGCCGTCGAGAAAAATCAGAATGACGAACAGGCGCTGTCGATCCTGTCTGCGACGTCGCTTGGCTATTCGTTACGCACGACTTGCGTCGCGACCAAGCTTGAGGGCGGCCATGCCGAGAACGCCCTCCCGCAGACTGCAACTGCCAACATCAATTGCCGCATCTTCCCCGGTGCCTCGGTCGCGTCGGTGCAGCAGAAGCTGGCCGAGGTTGGCGGCAACCCCAACGCCGAATGGAAAGTCACCAACGAACCGATGGGCAGCGACGCGTCCCCGGTGAATAAGGAGCTGTTCGCGGCGATAGGACGCGCGGTCGAGGAGCGCTATCCCGGGCTTCCGGTCGTCCCTTACATGACCCCCGGTGCAACCGACGGGAAGCATTTCCGCGCCCTGGGCATACCGACCTACGGGATCAGCGCCGGCTTTTCTCGCGGCGACGAAAACACCTTCGCCCACGGGCTCAATGAGCGCGTCCGCGCCGACAGCTTCTTTGAATCGCTTGATTACTGGCCCAAGTTGATCACGCTGCTTGCCTCGTGACCTGGACGGCGCCCGAATGAACCTTCGCCACATCGAGATTTTCCACGCCGTCTACGTCAACGGCTCAGTGAGTGCGGCTGCGCGCGCGCTCAACGTGTCGCAGCCGTCGGTGTCGAAGACTCTGCGCCATGCGGAGTCCCTGCTCGGCTTCCAGCTGTTCCAGCGGGGGAACGGGCGGCTGATCCCGACGCAGGACGCGCATGTTCTTTTCGCCGATGTCAGTGAGATTCAGGATCGGGTCTACGCCCTTCGGGAAGCAGGGCGGAACTTGAAGCGGGGCGTCGCAGGCATGTTACGCGTGTCGGCGCTGCCGTCGCTGGCGCTTCACACTATCCCAACTGCCGTGGCGCAGTTCCGGCGCAGTCATGACAATGTGAAGTTCGACCTCCAAACCGTGCATCATGATGACCTGGTCCGAAAGCTCTACGAGCGCGAAACCGACCTTGCGATCGCCTATGAAGTCCCGCCGGCCGCGCCGATCGGGAGCCGGCATCTCGGGCGTGGCGAGCTGGTCGTGCTGTATCGTGAGGAAGATATGCCTGGCGCGCCGCCGGAGCTGGAATTGGAACAGCTTCAGGGGCAGCGCTTTATCAGCCTCGCCGCTAGCGGACCCATCGGCCAGATCTTTACGCAGGAGCTGCAACGCCTTGATCTCGAGCTGGACGAGGTCGTCTCCGCCCGCACCTTTTACATCGCGGCCGCCTTGGTCAGGCAAGGAGTCGGGGTAACGGT